>CAMZMA010000046.1 GCA_947311815.1 uncultured Flavobacteriaceae bacterium | reverse complement strand
TAAAACCCAAATTTTTGATTTGTTTTTTGGTTGTAGCTAACTTTGTTTAATTATAGAATACTCAGGTTTTAACTAAATTTATTACGTAAAGAAACGACATCTAAACCTATTTGTTTTTGTAATTCATCAATACTTCCGTGATGAATAAAAGTATCCGAAATTCCAATAAGTTCTATGGTGTTCTTATACTTGTTTTTAGCAGCAAATTCTAAAATTGCACTTCCAAATCCGCCAGAAATTGTACCGTCTTCTACCGTATAAATAGTGGTGTGATTTTTAAAAATGTGGTGTAATAATTGTACATCTAAAGGTTTTACAAAACGCATGTCATAATGTGCAATTTCTAGGTTTTTTTTGAGTGCTTTGGTTACATTTTTAGCAATTGTTCCGATAGATAAAACCGCTTTTTTAGTGCCTTTTTGCAAACAAATACCTTTACCAATTTCTATGGTAGAAAAAGGTTGTTGCCAATCAATAATTTCTCCTCTTCCACGAGGGTATCTAATAGCAATGGGGTTGTTTAAACCCAATTGAGCCGTAAACATAATGTTGCGCAATTCAATTTCGTTTCTAGGCGCAAAAATGATTAAATTCGGGATGCATCGTAAATAGGCTAAGTCAAAAACTCCGTGATGTGTTGCTCCGTCTTCGCCTACAATTCCTGCTCTGTCTAAACAAAAAATTACAGGAAGGTTTTGTAAAGCAACATCATGTATTATTTGGTCGTATGCACGTTGTAAAAAGGTAGAATAAATATTACAAAAAGGAATGATTTCTTGAGTAGCCATTCCTGCAGCTAAAGTTACAGCATGTTGTTCTGCAATACCCACATCAAAGGTTCTTTTCGGGAATTTTTCTAGCATTAATTTTAAAGAACTTCCTGTTAACATGGCAGGAGTTATCCCTACAATTTTATCGTTTTTTTGAGCCAGTTCTACCATGGTTTTCCCAAAAACTTCTTGGTATTTAGGCGGTGTATTTTCTTTTGATTTCGGCAAAACATCACCAGAAATTTTATCAAATTTTCCTGGAGCATGATAGGTTACTTGATCTTCTTCTGCTTGTTTTAATCCTTTTCCTTTTGTGGTAATGATGTGTAAAAATTTAGGGCCTTTTATCGATTTTAATCGCGTTAATTCGGTAAGTAATTCTTCAAAATTATGACCGTCAATAGGCCCCGAATAATTAAAGTTTAAGGCTTTTATAATGTTGTTTTGAACTGCTAATTTTCTATCGATTTTTACTTTGGTTAAATATTCTTTAAATGCCCCAACTGATGGGTCGATACCGATAGCATTATCATTTAAAATCACCAACAAATTAGCATCGGTAACTCCTGCATGATTTAATGCTTCAAATGCCATTCCGCTTGCAATAGAAGCGTCTCCAATAACGGCAATATGTTGTTTTTCTGTTGCTCCTTTTAATTGAGATGCAATTGCCATTCCTAAGGATGCAGAGATAGAGGTTGATGAATGCCCAACACCAAAAGCGTCATATTCGCTTTCTTTTCGATTAGGAAAACCTGCTATTCCGTTAAGTTGTCTGTTGGTATGAAAAATATCTTTTCTGCCTGTTAAAATTTTGTGTCCATAAGCTTGATGTCCAACATCCCAAATTAATACATCTTTGGGTGTGTCAAATAAATAATGTAATGCAATGGTGAGTTCTATAACGCCTAAACTAGCGCCTAAATGCCCTTCTTTGGTTGCTACAATATCGATGATAAAGGCACGTAATTCTTTGGCAAGTTGAGGCAATTCTTTGGGGTGTAATTTGCGTACATCCGAAGGAAAAGAAATAGTATCTAAGAGATTTTTACTCATATGGCAAAAATACAATTTTACAACTCAAATGCTTTTTGTAATATTGAAAAACTTAAAGAAGCAGATGATTATTCCTTTTGACGACACCTATTTTATGAAAAAAGCCTTACAAGAAGCTCAATTGGCTTTTGATAAAGGCGAAGTTCCTGTGGGAGCTATCATTGTTTTTAATGATAAAATTATTGCCAGAGCGCATAATTTAACCGAAACCTTAACCGATGTAACGGCACATGCAGAAATGCAAGCGTTTACAGCTGCTGCTGATTTTTTAGGTGGAAAATATTTACAAAAATGCACCTTGTATGTTACTTTAGAACCTTGTCAAATGTGTGCGGGAGCTAGTTATTGGACTCAAATTGGTAAAATTGTGTACGGCGCTTCTGAACCCAAACGAGGTTTTGTAAATTTAGGCACAACCTTGCATCCGAAGACAAAAATTGTTAGCGGTGTTTTAGAAAATGAGTGTAGTTTGTTGTTAAAGCGGTTTTTTGTTGAAAAACGGAATTTAAACTAACCTCGCAGAGGTTTATTACAACAAGTTTTAACGCTCTTTTAACCAGTTTTCTCTATTTTTTATTTTATCAGAAGTCGTTTTTTCATCCAAAGAAATTGTATAGGCAGGATTTTTTCCTAACGTAATTTTTGTTGTAAACTCTTTGTCGAATCGTTTTACAGCGATTTTTAGCACTTCATTCGGTTTGCTTTCTGATATTATTTTTGCAAACGAATTGTTGGTACTAATTGATTGACCGTTTATCGCTAAAATAACATCGCCTTTTTCTAAATTTGCCTTATAAGCGGTACTTCCTTTAAACGGATTAGATGTTATTTTTCCGTTATTTGTTCTTGCACCAAAAAAGGGTTTGTCAAGGTTTTGCACTAACGAAACTCCCATAAACGCAAATAATTCTTTGTAATTTGGCATCTTGCTTTTGTAAACATAATTGCTAAAAAAAGCATTGCCAAAATCTTTGCCAGCATACGTATTTAAGGTATTATGAAGATCTTTTATAGCGTATGGTTTTTCGGTTTTTCCGAAATTTATCCACAGTAATTTCATAAAATCATCTAAGTTTTTTCCTTCTTTTCTAAGCGATAAATCTAATGCCAATCCTAAAACACTTCCGTAGGAATAATACGAAATAAACATATTTTCTCTATTTACAGGATCAATTGATGTTGCGGCATCTACAAACGGAGCTTGTTGGCTCATTTCTATCGGATTAAAATAGGTGCGAGCAGGAGAATTCCACACATAATTAAACGCTCTGTGTAGGCGAGAAATGTATTCTTTTGGGGTAATAATGGTTGCTCTACATAAGCTTAAATTGGTGTAATAACTGGTAAAACCTTCGGCAAACCACAAAGAACCGCTCATATTTACATCATCAAAACGAAAAGGTTCTAAAGTTTTTGGGCGAATACGTTCTACATTCCACGAATGAAAAAATTCATGTGCAACCGTACCGATATTTCTTTGCATACCGCCATTTGCTAAACTTCTAGTGCTGGTTAAAATGGTAGAGTTTCTATGCTCCATTCCGTCTCCAGAGGCATTCGGAATGTAACAGGCTAAAAAGCGATATTCGTTATAATCGTAATTTGGCAGTTCTCCGTACACTTCTTTTTCTGCCATTACTACTTTTTTTACTTTTTCGAAATATTGCTCTAATTCGGCTTCCGTACCGTTGTGATGCAATACAAAATGAATGGTTTTTCCATCTACTTTAAAAGAACGTTCTTGGTAGTTGCTAATTTCGGTAGGACTGTCCATAAAATACTGCAAATTGGGTGCAGAAAAAGTGTTTTCTCCTTCGTTTTTTAATTGTGTAGCCACTTTCCAATTCAAATCTTTTCTTGGATGAAAGGTAATTTGTATCGGGTTTTCTTCCTGTTCTTTTACATATACATACATAAATGTTGCAGGCATGTTTAAATGTGCGTGTGTTTCATCTACTTGTGCGTAGGTGCCACCGCCTCTGTTTGCAAATAAAATATACGATAAATGAATGTTTCCATCCGTGTTTTCTACTTCCCATTCATACGGATTTTTCTTAACCACAGAAAGGGTTTCGCCTTTAGTATTTGTTGCCTTTACACCATACACATTTTTTGCAAATTGATGATAAGCATATCGTCCAGGAGAAGCAACCGACATCCTAAATACTACTTTTTTATGGGCACTTTGTACGTGGATGTTGATCTTTGCTTCATGATGTACTGCATTGTTAAACGAAATATCGTATTGAATTTTAGCAGTAGTTTTAGTAATTTCTTTTTTAGGTGATGAACAGCTTACTGCACTTAAAAATAGTACAAAGCTTAGTGTTTTTAAAAAGCGATTCATTAATTTAGATTGTAAGGTTATAATACTTGTTTTATGACATTGCTAATAATGTCCTAAGTTACAAAAATGTTTTTGTTTTGTAGCTTTTTGTTTATGAATTTAACGCATGGTAAAATAACCTCAATGATTCTTAAAAGTTTATAAACATGAATTATAAAAAGAACAGAAAAGGTTTAGTTATCTGACATAGGAGAAAATATCTATAAAACTTTAGTACATGAGTCAGGTTTTTAAAACTTGACAAGGCTGAATGATAAAGTGCTGGTTTATATGGTTTTCAGTAAAAAATAATTCTTTTTACCACGTTGTAATAACACATATTTGTTAGCTATTAAATCTTTTTCGGTAATTGTAAAACCTTCTTGTACTTTCTCTTTATTTACCGAAATAGAGTTTTCTTTCAATGATCTACGCACTTCGCCATTCGATTTTAAAAAGTTAGATTTTGATGCAAACGCATCAACAATATCCAATCCGTTAGCAATATCTTCTTCTGTAATGGTCGCTTGTGGTACGCCATCAAACACATCTAAAAAAGTTTGTTCGTCTAAGGTTTTTAAATCATCGGCAGTCGATTTTCCGAAGAGAATATTAGATGCTTTTATTGCATTTTCATATGCAGCTTTTCCGTGAGTCATTACCGTTACTTCTTCGCCAATAGTTTTTTGTAATAAGCGAACGTGAGGCGCTTCTTTGTGTTTTTCAATCAAATTTTCAATGGTTTCTTTGTCTAAAAACGTAAAAATTTTGATGTATTTCTCGGCATCAATATCACTTGCATTTAACCAATATTGATAAAATTTATACGGCGATGTTCTTGCGGCATCTAACCACACATTACCGCCTTCTGTTTTTCCGAATTTTGTTCCGTCTGCTTTGGTAACTAACGGAACGGTAATTGCATAGGCTTTTCCTCTTGCTTTTCTACGGATAAGTTCAGTTCCGGTGGTAATATTTCCCCACTGATCAGAACCGCCCATTTGTAGCATACAGTTTTTTTCTTTGTAAAGATGATAAAAATCGTATCCTTGAAATAATTGATAGGTAAACTCGGTAAAACTCATCCCCACAGAAGACTCAGAACTCAATCTTTTTTTAACCGAATCTTTTGCCATCATATAATTTACGGTGATGTGTTTTCCGGTATCTCGCACAAAATCGATGAGCGAAATGTCTTTCATCCAATCGTAATTATTTACCAATTCGGCTTTATTATCTGCCGTTTCATCAAAATCTAAAAAACGCTCTAGTTGCGCTTTTACACCCGCAATATTTTTAGCCAAAGTAGCTTCGTCTAACAAATTACGTTCTGCCGATTTACCACTTGGGTCGCCTACCATTCCTGTAGCGCCACCAATTAAAGCAATCGGGTTATGACCTGCTAATTGAAAGTGTTTTAAGATAAAAATTTGTACCAAACTACCAATGTGTAACGAGTCTGCCGTAGGGTCAAAACCAATATAGCCTGCCGTTTTATTTTTTAGTAAATACTCTTCGGTTTCGGGCATAATATCGTGTAACAATCCTCTCCAACGTAGTTCTTCTACAAAGTTTTTCATTTTTCTGATGATTTTAATTTCTGCTTGCAAAGATACTTTTCTATCGTAAAAAAAACTATTTTCGTGCTATGATTTTAGTAACAGGCGGAACAGGTTTGGTAGGCGCGCATTTATTGTATCATTTAACACAAGAAAATGATGCAATTCGGGCAATTTACCGCACTAAAAACAAATTAGAAAAGGTAAAAAAAGTCTTTTCTTTTTATACGGATGATGTAACGACTTCTTTCAATAAAATTGAGTGGATACAAGCAGATATTACCGATGTTCCTTCAATGATTCCTGTTTTTACAGATGTTGATTACGTATATCATTGTGCGGCACTCATTTCTTTTGACCCGAAAGATTATCTAGAAATGCGAAAAGTGAACATTCATGGAACTGCTATTGTGGTCAATCTTTCTGTAGATGCAAAAGTAAAAAAACTCTGTTTTGTAAGCTCAATTGCTACCATTGGTGATGCTGTAAACGGACAACCAATTACCGAAGAAAACGAACGCAATGAGCAAACCAAAAACTACGGATATTCGATTACTAAATTTGGTGCAGAAATGGAGGTTTGGAGAGCTTCACAAGAAGGTGTAGAGGTGGTTATTGTAAATCCTGGAGTTATTTTAGGAGGCGGTTTTTTTGAGTCGGGTTCAGGCACTTTGTTTACAAAAATCAATAACGGATTGCCTTTTTATACCGAAGGGATTACAGGTTTTGTGGGTGTAGAAGATGTAGTAAAAGTAATGATGAGTTTGGTAAAATCTAACATTAAAAACGAACGTTTTATTTTGGTTGCAGAAAATAAATCGTTTAAAGATGTTTTCTTTACCATGGCAGATGCATTGGGTAAAAAAAGACCTTCTATAAGAGTAGGAAAATGGGTTACTTCAATTATTTGGCGATTTGATTGGGTATTGACAAAAATTACTAGAAAAACACCTTTTTTAACAAAACAATCGGCAAAATCGGCACATAGTAAAACAGTATATTCATCAGAAAAAATAAAAAAATTATTACCTTTTAAGTTTACAGCTGTTGATAGTGTTATTAAAAAAGTGTGTAGGCAATTTACTCTTTAATCTAAAATTCCCCGACGCTTGCGTCGGGTGTTGCGTAAAGATAGTTGTTTTTGCGTTATGAGTGAGTATATTTATAAAAGTCATAATAAGAGTTTATTATTATATCATTTCGTTTTTCCTATAAAATATAAGCGTAGTGTTTTGAGTGAAGAAGTATCAAAGACATTAAAAGAGGTTTGTATAAAAATTTCTTCACGCTATGAGGTTTATTTTGTTGAGATTGGTTGTGATGAGAATCATGTTCATTTTTTGATACAAAGTGTTCCCATGATGTCTCCCAAGAAGATTGTCAATACAGTAAAGAGTTTGACAGTAAAAGAGATTTTCAGGTTGCACCCAGAAGTTAAATGTTTTTTATGAGACGGAAAACTCTGGACATTAAGATATTATATTAATATGGTAGGACAATATGCAAATGAAGAGGTTATTAGGAAATATTTAAAAGGTCAAGGTAAAGTTGATGAGTATAAAAAAATTCATACTTCACAGTTGAAATTGTTTTGATATCTTCGTACCCTTGGGCCGAGGTAATTCATTCTTTAAAAAATCTAAACTTTCTAAAACTGGTATTTTTACTGTTTTTCCTATTATCAAATATAAGAAATATTATAATTAAATTGGTATAACAAGATATTTTAAATACCTAATTTTTCTTAAGCTGTACTCAAG
>CAMZMA010000045.1 GCA_947311815.1 uncultured Flavobacteriaceae bacterium | reverse complement strand
CTTGTAAATAAAGATAGTGATAAACCGAAAAGAAGTATTTTTAAACGCCCAACGCTTCATATACAAACCGTTGGCAGTCATATAAAAAAACGAGAACTATGAAAAAAATAACACTAATACTCTTTTTGTTTTTTAGTTATTCAAATTTATTTAGTCAAATATTTGTTGATAATATGATATTTCGTGATATTATAAAAGAAAAAAAAGAGGTAAAAATTGATTACGACAAACTCGAAAATTATCTTGTGAAATATCCATATGACAAAAAAGGCAAAGGTAAAAAACAAGGTGTATATGTTGCAATAAAATTATTTAACAATGTATTTACTAATCTACAATACATTAGTTATCATCCGATTTTGTCGATTGAAAAAGAAAGTGTAACTATTCAAAATAGACAAAAAATATTAAAAAGTGAAATATTAGATTATGCAATAAAAGATAATGGTAATTTAATTGAAGGTGCTTTCTTATACAGAAAATTAATTAGTACTCAAATTTCTAAATATTTACCTGACATCATTGTAGATGGTTTTGGCTCTCGTTCAAAGAATTATTCATATGTTATTTTTGACGAATGTTTACAAAAGTATAATAATTTCAATTATAAATCTTTGATTACAACAAACAATAAATTGGATAATTCATATGCTGTTAAACATCAAATTTATGAAGATGAATATTTTTATTATGGATTTTTACCAATGGATAATTTTATAACAGAAAGAGATTATAATTATTATCTTTCTAAAATTAACAAACAAAATATTTATTCAATTTCAATTAGATACAATTTAAGTAATGGATTTATTACTCGAAAGGGGCATTCGTTAATAAATCTAAAAGAGAAAACTAAATTACAGCAGTATTTTGACTATAATAATTTTAAATTTGATAGCGTTAGTAATTTACTTTACGAGACAACTTTTCAATTAGATTATAATGGACAACCAAAATCTGAAAATGAAAAAAGTATAAGAATTATTTCATTTCTTTATGATAATGTGGTTTATAAAGTTGTCGAGAATTTTAGTGGATATAGTAATGCTGGCAGAAGTTTAAAAAAATTACCACAATTATTTTATTCGAATAATGAGAAAGTTTCGTTAAAAAAAGCAACAGAAATTCAATCAAAAATTAACGATTTATATTTAGATGAATTAAAAAAAATGCTATTTAAAGAAAAATTTATTTTATTAAAAGAAGATAATCATACAATATTTCGTAACGCAAAATCACTAGAATTTACAAAAGAAGGTCACAATATCGATTTTGTTTATTACTATGACAAGACTACCATAACTATTAAAAATGCTATGGGAGTAATAGGGATAGGAACAGGTGAAAATGGGTTTACAAATATAAAATATAATTCAACTATTTATTATGAGTTTGATTTTGATACATCTGTTGCAAAAAACAGCGATGAAAACATCAAAATTGATGACAATAATTACGACAAAAAAATTATAGAAAAATATTACAATAGAATACAAGAATTAAATAAGAAAGTATGTGAAAGTAAAAAAATAAACGGCGAGTATATTAATCAAAAATGTAGATATTATGTTGAAAATGTTAAATTTTAAGTTTCTAATCTATTTAGACAGTTTTATTCTATTTATATATTTTTTTCTACTTAAAACACCTTTCAATCCATTGCAAGAAACGGATTTTTTACTTTATGTATTATATGTTGTTGGTAGTTATACCACAATTCTTTTAAGTATTTCAAATTTATTTGGCAATAAAATTAATCTTAAATTCGAAGAAAATAAGTTATTGTATACACTACCAATTATATTCTTTTATTTATTCAATACAACATATCTTATATTATATAATTACGGTAATTTGTATCCAAAAATTAAGAATTACATAATGCTTGAAGATAAAATATATTTTCAATTTCTGATTATCTTACTTACAATGAAAATTTTGATTTATATCGGAATATTTAAAAAATCACAATAATACGCCTGCCAACAAAAAATATACGTAATTGCGGTTTTGTCACTTAACAAAAAGTTTGTATATTTGAACAAAATATAGTGATAGACCGAAAATTAAGTGCTTTAAAGTCCGCAACTACGCATATTTAAATCGTTAGGTGTAATTTTGAAACCTGGAGATAATGGAAGACAACAATAAATATTTAAAAGATTTTATAAAGTTGCTCGAATGGTTCAAAAAGAAAAAAAGAACTCTTGAACAAGGTAAAACAAAAATATTTGAAGGAACATCTTATCGCAATATACATATAAGAACTTTTCATAATTACGATAGGCACAACTATTTCAGAGCAAGAAGTCTTGGAGAGAATGAAGATGAAACATTAATTAGAACACACTCATATCCACCGAAAGAATATAATATAGTTGGTAGATGTAATTTAAAAAGTAAACCTGTACTCTATGCTACTTTGGATCCTGCTACAGCATTATATGAATATTTGAATACAGGGAAATCAGGAGATACAGTTCATATATCTGTTTGGAAACTAAAAGAAAACACAAGTATTCCGACATTTAATATTATGCCTAATCCAAACTTAATTCATAACAACTTGGAAACAGGTGAAATAGTAAATTATTCAAAATCAAAAATGGATAAAATGTTTAATTTAATAATTGAACTTTTTAACAATTCTAAACTTTACGAATTTTCAGCACCTTTTTGTTATTTCTTACTTTATCAAACTGAAATATGTAAAATGATACAGTATCCAAGTGTAACAACACAACAATCAGAATGTTTAGCAATTCAATCGAACTTTTTTGATGAAAATTTCCACCTAAGTAAGGTTTACAAACTACAAGTAATTAATAAGGTTGAAATGTTAGGCGCTAAAAACAATACCATTAAAGGTTTAATTGTAAACGGACTAACTGTTGGAAATGTAAAGAATGGAAAAATAGTTTATGGAGAGCCTGATGAGGATGATATGAAACTATGGAACTTTTATAGAGGTCAAATAAATAAAGATGACAAGTTTGAGTTCATAGAGTAACTACACCTAACAATGGCTATAGTTAATACGGGTT
>CAMZMA010000044.1 GCA_947311815.1 uncultured Flavobacteriaceae bacterium | reverse complement strand
TTAGATACGGAACTTGATACTCGGTATATCCCGCAGCTTTATTTTTATTTAAAAAATAAGCGATTAGCGCACGTTGTAATCTCGCTCCTTTTCCTGTGTATAAAGGAAAAGGAGCGAGATTACAACGTGCGCTAATCGCTTATTTTTTAGATAAAAATACAGCTGCGGGATATACCGAGTATCAAGTTCCGTATCTAATTAACGAAGCTTCTGGTATTGGCACAGGTCAATTACCCGATAAAGAAGGGCAAATGTACCATGATGCAACGGATGATTTGTATTTAATTCCTACTGCCGAAGTACCCATTACCAATATGTTTCGTGGTAATTTAGTTTCTGAAAGCGATTTTCCTATTCTTTGTACAGGCTACACACCTTGTTTTAGAAGAGAAGCAGGAAGTTATGGTGCGCATGTACGCGGATTAAATAGATTGCATCAATTTGATAAAGTAGAAATTGTACGGATTGAACATCCTGATAATTCTTATGCTGCTTTAGGCGAAATGGTAGAACACATAAAAAATATTTTACGTGAGCTAAAATTACCTTACAGAATATTGCGTTTATGTGGTGGCGATACTGGGTTTACATCGGCTTTAACATTCGATTTTGAAGTGTTTTCTACCGCCCAAAACCGTTGGTTAGAAATTAGTTCTGCTTCAAATTTTGAAACGTTTCAAGCAAACCGATTAAAATTACGTTTTAAAAATAAAGACGGAAAAAGTCAATTAGCACACACATTAAACGGAAGTTCTTTAGCTTTACCTAGAGTATTAGCAGGAATTTTAGAAAATTACCAAACCGAAAACGGAATTAAAATTCCCGAAGTATTAGTGCCTTATTGTGGCTTTGATATGATTGATTAATTAATTAGGGGGTCTGTTGTCTGTTATGAGTTGTGGGCTGTGGATTGTAAACAAAAAACAACGCAACAAAATCTCTTTTTTAATTAGCAACAACTGCCGTTAGTAACCTTTTGTATTTATTCATTTCTAACAACGCATTAAAATACGCATTAATCTGACCTAATTTCATAAACTCTATTGAATTTTTTTTAGCGGTTTCGTATTGTTTTGTTAATTGACTCATTGTAATAAATTTGTTGGTTCGTATATCTTGTAGACAAAGTTCATGCCAATTTGTTACAGCCGTTTTCTAAAAAGGAGGCTCTTTTAGTATTTTTTTAACATTTTTGTATGTACCTTTGGTTGTCTATGAAACGATTTATATTTCTTTTTACCCTACTCATTTCTCAAGCAACCATTGCTCAAAATAATTTTTTGCTGGCAGAAAACTTTTATCGTGAAGGCGAATATGAAAAAGCAACTCAGATTTATAAAAAACTCTTTGATAAAAGTCCGTACAACACCACATATTTACAGCGACTCATTTCTTGCTACCAAGAAATTGATGAATTTACAACTGCTGAAAATTTATTAAAAAACAGGTTGCATAATAACAAAAACCTATCTTATCTAAACGTATTGCTAGGGTATAATTTTGAAAAACAAAACCAAAAAACTTTAGCAAAAACTTATTATGATAAAGCGCTACAATCCATAGAAAAAAACGCTGTTTTTAGCGGAATTATAGGAAGACTATTTAAAGATTATCATCTCTTAGATTACGCAATTAAAGCCTATGAAAAAGGGATGGAAAAAAATCCAAGAGCCAATTATAGCTTTCAAATTGCTCAAATTTATGGCGAAAAAGGTGATTTTACCAAGATGTTTCAATCGTATATTCATTTGGTTGATAAAAACCCGAATTACCTTAGCACAGTACAGCGTTTTGCAAGCAAATACATTACCGATGATGCCGAAAACAGTAATAATATCCTCTTTAAAAAGACGTTGTTAAGAAAAGCTATTAGCAAACCGAAAGACGAATGGAACATCTTACTCAGTTGGTTGTTTACCCAACAAAAAGACTACCGTAAAGCATTTGTTCAAGAAAAAGCATTGTACCAAAGAAGTTCTCAAGAATTTGACAACATAATTTCTTTGGGTAAAATTGCCTTTGAAAACAAAGACTATGAAACGGTAAAAAAATGTTTCGGTTTTGTGTTAGAAAACTCTACCTTTAAAGAAGAAAAATTATACGCGCTTTTATACAAAACAAAAATTGCAGTAGCAGAAAAGAATCCAGAAACTGAACAAATTTTTCAATCTATTTTTACAACATACGGAAAAAATACAAGCACATTAGATATTCAAATTGAATATGCTCATTTTTTAACTTTTCAAGAAAATCAACCCCAAAAAGCAATCAAAACATTACAAAAAGCCATAACATATTCGCATTCTAAATTTCAAAAAGCACGCATTAAATTAAAATTAGGCGATGTGTTGGTCTTTACAGGAAAATACAACAAAGCGTTGATTTACTTTTCGCAAATTCAAACCCAATTAAAAAACCACGAATTAGCACAAGAAGCCCGATTTAAAGTAGCTCAAACTTCGTATTTTAAAGGCGATTTTACTTGGGCCAAAGCGCAATTAAAAATATTAAAAGGATCTGCAACACAACTCATTGCTAATGATGCGGTAGATTTATACCTCACAATTACCGATAACGAACCTGTAGATTCTATTCCGTCAGGACTCATACAATATGCAAAAGCGTCTTTATTAACTTTTCAGAATAAAAACCAACAAGCCATTGCAGTTTTAAACGAAATAATTACCAATTACAAAGGACAACCTATTGAAGATGAAGCTTATTACAAACAAGCAATCTTATTTATCAAACAAAAAGAATACGAAAATGCCATTACTAATTTCACAAAAGTAATTGCAATGGATGCTCAAGGAATTTTGGTTGATGATGCTTATTATCAACTTGCCGAATTGTACAATAATCAACTAAATGACACAAAAAAAGCAGCAGATTACTATCAAAAGATTATTTTTGACTTTCCTTCGAGTATTTACTTGGTAGATGCACGAAAAAAGTTTCGAAAATTACGAGGAGATGGGATTTAATTGACGGTTGTGGATTCTCGGTTGTTAGGTTCTAAACAATGACACAAATAAACAATGACACAAAAATAAAATGTACATATACAACATCACATTAAACATAGACAAAAGCGTTCATAATGAGTGGTTAAATTGGATTGAATCTCACATCTCTGAAGTTTTAGCGACTGGACGTTTTGCAAGCGCAAAATTAACCGAAGTTTTGGTTGATGGTGAAGATGGTTCTACCACATATTCTATTCAATACAGAGCAAAAACACGCGAAGACTTAGATAAATATTACCAATACGATGCCGATAAATTACGTGTAGAAGGTGTTAAAAAATTTGGCGATAAAATGTTAGCTTTTCGTACTGAATTACGCATAGTAAATAGGTTTTATCCAAAAACAGTGAGTAATTAGTTTTTTAGAGGTAAGAAAGAATGAGCGTGTCATTCCGACCGTAGCGGAGGAATCACATCCTTAGAAGAACATCCCAAAAATCACATCTAAAAAAAACAATAAAAACCCCCTTGTAAGATGCGATTTCTCCTATCGTCGAAATGACAAACAAAACAACTATTCCTATTCTATAAAAAAATAGTATCTTTAAAATAAAAAAGGCTGAATTCAACTCATAAACGCGACAGTTTGGTTAAACAATAATTTTTCCATTGCAAATATAGGATTTTCAAAGTTAAGACGTTTTCTGGGTCTATTATTTAGCTTTGTTTCAATACTTTTGATG
>CAMZMA010000043.1 GCA_947311815.1 uncultured Flavobacteriaceae bacterium | reverse complement strand
TAATTTTTGATAAAAAAACTATAGAGGTCAGTAGATAACTGCATAGGTTTAGTTAAATTTAAAATACTTATTTATAGGCTTAATAAAATTGTCACATCAAAGGTAGACACTCCAAAGTATATTTATAAAACCCTGTAAATAAGTATCTTAAATTTAACTAAACCTATGCAGTTATCTACTGACCTCTATAGTTTTTTTATCAAAAATTAAAATATAATACAAAGAAAAACCGCTCTCTAGGAGAGCGGTTTCGTTTTGGTTGGTTACCACACCAACCAAAAATCAAGTAACCAAACTTTATTTTAAATGTCTTCTTTCTTTTGTTTCTCTTACTATTTTAGTACGTTTTCTGCCGCTATTTCTTACAGCTGATGCTTTTGTTTTTCCGCCTTTTAGGTATTGGATAAATCCGTTTCCATCAAATTCATAGGTAGATTGAGAATCTACATTGTAAAGACGTATTCTACTATCATTTATAACGCTTAACTCAAACTCTTCCGTACTTCCGCCATCATAATTAAGTGTTAAAATTTTTAAATCTGTATATCCTGTTACATCATATATTTGATAACTTCCTACAAAATCCCAGTTAATAGCATCAATATTTGTACCGTTTGCATCTTGCGATGAGTAAAACGTAGTGTTGTTTTCTGGCGTAAATTGTAAGTAATTTTCATCATCAAATGCATTAGGAACGCCACCAGTTATACTTACACTTTCCCAAGCAACATACTCTTGTAAAAAGTATTCTATGTTTTCGTAGAACAACTTATCGTAATCAAAATTATTTCTTTGATACCCAATTAAATAATAGGTTACATTGTTGTAATTGTCTGTAATTTTAATTTCATTTGCTGATATTTCATACACGTCAAAATCAAATCTTCCGTCTAAATCGTGTCTTGTTTCTAAAAAACCACCTCTTGTTGAGTAGTTTCCTACTACAATTCCTAATCCGTTTCCTGTTCTACCGATATCAACAATATTATTATTTGCGTACAATCTTCCGTTTAAAAACGATATTGTAAAGGCTTTCGATAAAAATGGCACATCGCCTGTTCCTGTTGTTCTGTGGTAATCTACATACCATAAATCATATCCTGACACAATTTCTTCAATAGAAACAGGGTCATTATAATATTCATCTTCTAAAACAATTTCACAAGAGCTAAATAATACTCCTATAAATAAAAATGCGAAAAGTAATTTTAAAGTTTTCATAAGCTTGTCATTTATGGTTACTGCTTATGTAGTTTCAAATTGCGTGCCAAAAACAAAAAACCACTCAAACTTGAGTAGTTTTAATTGATTATCAGGTTTTTAAATTTTAAGGATAAAAATCTGTTTGTGTTTGTTTGATGTTTTTTATTTTTACATATTTTGTTTTATCGCCTTCTATAAAACTAATAACGGCTTCGTTTTCTTTTAATTCAAAAGGGATTTTTTTTAATTGAGGTATATTGTTTTGCATTTCTTTATTTGTGTCTTTATGCAAAATTAAATCTTCTCTACTGTTTACGTTTGAGGTATTAAAATGACCGATGATATAAGTTTTATCTTTCATTTTTGAGAGTTCTATTTTTGTTTTTCTATTCGCAAAAAAGATGGAGTCAAATTCGATTTTTGTAGTAGCGTCATAAGCAATAATTACTTTCATACCACTTACTCCTGGTTGACCTCCAAACCAGTTGTTAAATGATGCTCCGTTTACGTTAAAAGGTGGGTGTTTGTCAAATTTTACACTTTTGCATTGTGTAAACCCTAATACGATTGCTAAAAGGCTTATTATTTTTATTTTTGTCATGTTATTTTCTTTTTATACGGCTATTTCAAATGATGTGCCAAGATACAAAAAAAGAGTATATCTTTTTTTGATATACTCTTTTTTGGGTTTTTATCCTCTTATGTAATATGAGGTTCTTGTCTTATTACTTCGTTTATTATGAAAATTTGGCTAACGCCTAATTGTTTAATGCTTCCGCATTTATTGAAATTTGACTCCGTTGCTCTTCGTCTAATTATTCAATGCTTCCGCACCTCCAACAATTTCTAAAATTTCATTGGTAATTGCTGCTTGACGTGCTTTGTTATAGGTTAACAATAAATCGTCACGTAATTCGGTTGCATTGTCTGTTGCTTTGTGCATTGCAGTCATACGTGCACCGTGTTCTGATGCAAAACTATCTCTTACCGATTTGTACAATTGTGTTTTTAATGATTTTGGTATCAATGCCAATACAATTTCTTCTTTTGATGGTTCAAAAATATAATCTGTATTGGTTGTTACATCCCCTTCAACAGGTTTGATAGGTAAAAATTGCTCTACTTGTGGTATTTGTGTTGCAGCATTTTTAAATTGATTGTAAATTACTTCAATCTTATCATAAGACTCATCAACATACAATTCCATTAATTTTTCGGCAACTTTGGCAACATTATCAAACGTTAAATCGTCATAAACATCACTTTTATTATCGATAACTTTATAGGTTTTAGATAAAATATCGTTTCCTTTTTTACCAATAGTTAACAATTCTACTGTTTTATCTGCGTAATTTTCTTTGATAGTCTTCAGTGTTTCTTTCACTATCGAAGAGTTAAAACCACCACACAAACCTCTGTTAGAAGTAATTACTACCAACAATACTTTGTTTACTTCTCTTTGTGTAGAAAATGATCCACCAGCATCACTATCTAATGTAGCACTTAAACTCTGTAATAATTGAGTTAATTTAGATGAATAAGGTCTCATTGCCGTAATTGCATCTTGTGCTTTTTTCAACTTTGCAGCAGATACCATTTTCATTGCTTTGGTAATTTGCATTGTAGATCCAATAGAAGTAATCCTATTTCGTATTTCTTTTAAGTTTGCCATGTTTTTTAGTATTCAGTGTTCAGTGTTCAGTGAACAGTATTCAGTAAGTAATTATTTTACTGAATACTGAAAACTGTGTACTAATTATATTTCCCAGATACTTCTTTAGCAGCAGCGGTTAATACATCAATTACTTCATCAGTTAATTTACCTGATTTTAAGGTATCTAATGTATCTCTGTGCTTTCTGTTTAAAAAGTCGATAAAATCTCTTTCAAATTCTTTTACTTTATTTACAGGTACTTCTTTTAATAAATTTTTAGAACCTGCGTAAATAATTGCAACTTGATCTTCTACAGTAAACGGATCGTTTTGAGCTTGTTTTAAAATCTCTACGTTACGTTGTCCTTTAGAAATCACATTCATAGTCGCTGCATCTAAATCAGACCCGAATTTAGCAAATGCTTCTAATTCACGAAACTGTGCTTGGTCTAATTTTAAGGTACCTGCTACTTTTTTCATCGATTTAATCTGAGCATTACCTCCTACACGAGATACAGAAATACCTACGTTAATTGCAGGACGAACCCCAGAGTTAAATAAATCTCCATCTAAGAAAATTTGACCATCGGTAATAGAAATTACGTTGGTGGGTATGTATGCAGATACATCTCCTGCTTGTGTTTCGATAATTGGTAATGCCGTTAAAGAACCTCCACCTTTTACGATACTTTTTAAAGAATCTGGTAAATCGTTCATGTCTTTTGCAATCGTGTCATTATTAATCACTTTTGCAGATCTTTCTAAT
>CAMZMA010000042.1 GCA_947311815.1 uncultured Flavobacteriaceae bacterium | reverse complement strand
TAGAGACCTCACAGGTTTCATTTATCCGCCGAAGGAGGAAAACCTGTGAGGTTTAATTGCTAAATTCATGATTTTTAATAATTTACATATGTTAAGACCTTTTTTGTCATATACTAAGCAAAATAATTTATTACTAGTGCAAATATTTACTATATAAAGAGGTTAAACAATACCTAGAATTAGGTATTTTTGATTTTTATTGATAAAAAGCCAAATGAAACAAATTACAAGTCCGCAAAACACGTATATTAAAGAGTTAGTAAAACTACAAGAAAAAGCGAGAGAGCGTAAAAAACAAGGGCTTTTTTTGGTAGAAGGGAAACGAGAAATCATGTTAGCAAAACAAAGTAATTATCAAATTAAAGACTTATTGTTTTATGCTGATATTTGCACGTTAGATTCGATAAAACATCTTATAAATGATAAAACTAACTTGATAGAAATATCAAAAGAAGTCTATCAAAAACTAGCATACAGAGAAAGTACCGAAGGTTTGATTGCAGTTATAAAAACAAAAGATTTTTCAATAAAAAACATCCAGTTTAACACTACAAATCCGTTGATTTTAGTAGCCGAATCGCCCGAAAAACCTGGTAATTTAGGCGCTTTATTAAGAACCGCAGATGCGGCAAATATAACTGCTGTTTTTATAGCCAACCCTAAAACAGACATGTACAATTCTAATGTTATTCGCTCTAGTGTAGGCTGTGTATTTACCAATCAAATTGGTGTAGGCACCTCCGAAGAAATTATTGATTTTTTACAACAAAACAACATCAATATTTACAGTACTACGTTACAAAATTCTAACGAATATTTTAAAGAAGATTACACCAAAGCAACTGCCATTGTAGTGGGTACAGAAGCAACGGGTTTAAGCCAGATTTGGAGAGATAAAGCAACTCAAAACATTAACATTCCCATGCAAGGGCACATCGATTCTATGAATGTATCTGTTGCTGCTGCTATCGTAATTTTTGAAGCCAAAAGACAACGAAATTTCAACTAAAATGACTCCAAATACCTTATTTTACATACTTATATCCATTTTAATCATTCATTTTTTGATTGATACAATTTTAGACAGCTTAAATGCAAAACAGTATGATGATGAAATTCCGTCTGAATTGCAAGATGTATATGATGCCGAAGATTACAAAAAATCGCAAGCCTACAAAAAAATAAATCATCGGTTTTCTAACTACACCAGCACATTTTCTGTTTTATTAACTTTAGGGTTTTTCTTTGTTGATGGTTTTAAATATGTAGATGATTTTGCTCGTAGTTTTTCTGAGAATCCAATTAGTATTGCCCTTATTTTCTTTGGAGTAATTGTATTGGGCAGCGATATTTTAACTACACCTCTCTCCTACTACAAAACATTTGTCATTGAAGAAAAATTTGGATTTAACAAAACCACCCAAAAAACATTTTTTTTAGACAAACTAAAAGGATTGTTAATGACCGCAATTGTTGGAGGCGCACTGTTAGCAATCATCATTTGGTTTTATGACCAAACAGGTACCCAATTTTGGTTGTATGCTTGGGGGTTGGTTGCTGTATTTACGTTATTTATGAATTTATTTTACTCAAAACTGATTGTGCCTTTATTTAATAAACAAACTCCGTTAGAAGAAGGTACATTAAAATTGGCGATAGAAAAATATGCCCAAAAAGTAGGTTTTACACTTGATAATATCTTTGTAATTGATGGTTCTAAACGTTCTACCAAAGCAAATGCGTATTTTTCTGGCTTCGGAAAACAAAAAAGAATCACCCTTTACGACACTTTAATTAACGATTTAGAAACCGATGAAATTGTGGCAGTTTTAGCGCACGAAGTAGGTCATTACAAACGAAAACACATCATTTATAATTTTATTTTATCAACAGTATTAACGGGATTTACCTTGTATATTTTATCGTTATTTATCAATTCACCTCTACTTTCTGCATCCTTAGGAATCGATACCCCAAGTTTTCATATTGGTTTGATTGCTTTCGGAATTTTATACACCCCAATTTCGGTAATTACAGGATTGTTTATGAATTCACTTTCAAGAAAATTTGAATACCAAGCAGATAATTTTGCCAAAGAAACCTTTAAAAAAGAAGCGTTAATTTCATCGCTCAAAAAATTATCAAAAAATAGTTTGAGTAATTTAACACCACACAAAGCGTATGTTTTTATGCATTATTCGCATCCAACGCTATTAGAAAGAATCATCAACTTAAAAAAATAAAAACTTCTCTTGCGCAATATAATTCTTTGTGCTACTTTCATCTTATCTAACAATACGAACAAAAAACAACCTCTAATTGTCAGTCTATGGCATATACCGCAACATTAGAAGAAGAAAATAAAGAAATTGCAAGACGATACAAAGATTTGCTAAAAGGCACTTATAAAGTCTTGTCTAAAGAAGACAAAACCTTACTACGTAAAGCCTTTGAGATTGCTGTAGAAGCACACTCAGAACAACGCAGAAAAACAGGCGAACCCTATATTTACCATCCTATTGCTGTGGCTAAAATTGTGGCGAATGAAATCGGTTTAGGCGCTACTTCTATCGCTGCTGCTTTGTTACATGACGTGGTAGAAGATACCCATTATACAATTGATGATATGTCGCAACTTTTTGGCGATAATATTGCTCGTATTGTAAGCGGATTGACAAAAATTTCTCGTTTAAAAAAAGAGCAAAACAACTCTTTACAAGCAGAAAATTTTAGGAAAATGCTATTGACTTTGCATGATGATGTTCGTGTAATATTGATAAAAATTGCTGATAGATTGCACAATATGCAAACGATGGATGCGATGCCACCACATAAACAAGTCAAAATTGCATCAGAAACCTTATATATTTATGCACCTCTTGCCCATCGTTTGGGATTGTATAATATTAAAACCGAATTAGAAGATTTAGGTTTAAAATATACCGAACCCGAAGTTTTTAATGACATTCTCAGTAAAATTACCGAAAGTAAAGAAGAGCAACAAAAATATATTGAATCGTTTTCTAACACCTTAAAAAAAGCACTCGACAAAGAAAATTTTGACTATGAAATAAAAGGACGTTTTAAATCTATTTTTTCTATCCGAAGAAAAATGAGAAAGCAAAACGTAACTTTTGAAGAAGTGTATGACAAGTTTGCCATCAGAATTATTTACAAACCCACTTCTAAAGATGAAAAATTTGATGCTTGGAAAATTTATTCAATCGTCACCGATTTCTTTAAACCCAATCCTTCTAGACTACGAGATTGGATTTCTCAACCCAAAACCACAGGCTATGAAGCCCTACATATTACGGTAATTGGACCAGAATCTAAATGGGTAGAAGTGCAAATTCGTTCAGAAAGAATGGATGAAATTGCCGAAAAAGGGTATGCGGCGCATTTTAAATACAAACAAGGTAACGTAAAAGAAAACGGTTTAGAAGGTTGGTTAAACAAATTAAAAGAAACCTTAGAAAATCAAAGCGCAAATGCGGTAGATTTTGTAGAAGATTTTAAATTAAACCTCTACTCTAAAGAGATTTACGTATTTACACCTAAAGGCGATTTAAAATCATTACCAAAAAATGCCACAGCGTTAGATTTTGCTTTTTCAATACATACCGATGTTGGTTTGCGCTGCAGAGGTGCAAAAGTAAATGGTAAATTAGTGCCTTTAAGTCATCAACTAAAAAGTGGCGATCAGGTAGAGGTGCAAACATCAAACGCTAAAAAATCCAATGTACGTTGGTTAGATTTTGTTATAACAGCAAGAGCAAGAACCAAAATTAAAGCAGCATTAAAAGAGCAAGAAAAGAAAATTGCCGATGAAGGAAAAGAAATTTTAATTAGAAAACTCCGTTCCTTAAAAATTACCTTAGACGAAAAATCTGTAAACGAATTAGTTGGCTATTTTAAATTAAGAACCAGTTTCGATTTATTTTACAGAATTGGTAATGGCGCTATAGATAACACACAATTAAAAGCCTTTGCTAGTCAAAGAAATAATGCTTTACTTAACTTTTTTAAAAATCGATTTAAAAGAACTGCTTCTAAAGAAATTATTGATAAAGAAGAGGTAAATGCTAAATATGACGCACTTGTTTTTGGTGATGATGAAGAAAAATTAGACTATAAATTATCTAAATGCTGTAATCCGATACCTGGCGATAAAGTTTTTGGGTTTACAACCATTAACGAAGGTTTAAAAATTCATAAAAACAACTGTCCGAATGCGATTTCATTACAATCTAATTATGCATATCGTATTTTAAAAGCAAAATGGATAGACTCATCTAAACAAGAGTTTAAAGTTATTTTACACATTAGCGGTATAGATAATAGAGGTATTATCAACAATTTAACCCAAATTATCTCTAACAACAACAACATAGATATTCACAGTATTAACATAGCAAGCAACCAAGGAGTTTTTGATGGTAAACTTTCTTTAAGCGTAAAAAATAAAGCACAATTAGATAAATTAATTACTTTAATTAAAAAAATTGAAGGCGTTAAAAAAGTAAAACGTGTTAATACTTTGTAATATCATTTTTAAGAAACCTCTTGTTATTTAATAAATAAATGTAGATTTGTTTTTTGTAAAATTATAGTATATGAATTCTACCACAAACCAAGATGTAGTTAAACGAGTTTTTACCACTTATTTAGAAGAAAATAAGCACCGGAAAACTCCCGAAAGATACGCTATACTTCAAGAAATTTACGATGTAAAAGAACATTTTGATATAGAATCTCTCTATGTTAAAATGAAAAACAAAAACTACCGAGTAAGTAGAGCTACTTTATACAATACAATAGATTTATTACAAGATTGTGGCTTGGTAAGAAAACATCAATTTGAGGGTCAACCTATGGCGAGATACGAAAAAAGTTATTTTGATAAACAACACGATCATATAATTTTAACCGACACTGGCGAAGTAAAAGAATTTTGTGATCCTAGAATACAAATCATCAAAAAAACAATTGAAGAAGTTTTT
>CAMZMA010000041.1 GCA_947311815.1 uncultured Flavobacteriaceae bacterium | reverse complement strand
TTTTCAAGAAGAGAAAAAATGAAAAAATCATAATATGTTTATTTTCAATGAATTACATTTGATTCATAAATCTAATTATCTTGTTTTTGACTATTTTATTAAGGTTTTTTAAACTTAGTATTCGAAATGAAAATCAGAAATAATAAACCTAAAATTGCTATAGTATCTTATTTTGAATGCTACAAAATGCAAAATAATTATCCTAATATGATACTTGCGGATTTAAGGTAACAGAATAAGTTTTATCTTTACATTTTAAAATTTAGACATTGAACACATCAGCATTTATACCCAAAAACCTTTCTAACTCCGTAGAAAAAGTAAGTTTTACGTGGCAAACACCTAGTAATATTGCGTTGGTGAAGTACTGGGGAAAAACAAATCCGCAGTTGCCAAAAAACGCTTCTATTAGTTTTACATTAAACAATTGTCATACCACAACTACCATACATTTTACTAAAAACAACGGTGTTAAAACGGCTGATTTTGACATCTATTTTGAAGGAAAAAAGAATACTGATTTTAAACCTAAAATCGCTCAATTTTTTGAAAGAGTTCAGCAATATTGCCCATATATTTTAATGTATGATATGGAAATTCATTCAGAAAATTCGTTTCCACATAGTAGCGGTATTGCATCTTCTGCAAGCGGATTAAGTGCTATTGCCATGTGTTTGATGAGTTTAGAGCAAGAATTAAACACAAACTTAACAAAAGAGTTTGTCAATAAAAAAGCATCCTTTTTGGCACGTTTGGGCTCGGGAAGTGCGAGTAGGAGTGTAGAAGGTCCTTTGGTTGTGTGGGGAAAACATCCTGAAATTGAAGGAAGTTCTGATGTATTTGGAGTGCCTTTTCCGTATAAAATTCATCCTATTTTTAACAATTATCAAGACACTATTTTGTTAGTTGATAAGGGTGAAAAAGTGGTGAGTAGTACTGTAGGACATAATTTAATGATAGGGCATCCGTTTGCCGAACAGCGCTTTGTACAAGCAAATGAAAATCTGTCAAAATTGTCTAAAATTTTACAAAATGGCGATGTAAAAGCATTCATCAATTTGGTAGAAAGCGAAGCATTAACTTTACACGGAATGATGTTAACCAGCAATCCGTATTTTATTTTGATGAAACCAAACACTTTAGAAATTATCAATAAAATTTGGGACTATAGAAATAAAAATAATAGCAATATTTGTTTTACCTTAGATGCGGGCGCCAATGTGCATGTTTTGTATCCGAAGGAAGAACAAAAAACCATTGAAATTTTTATAAAAACTGATTTGGCACGGTTTTGTCAAAACCAACAATATATCTGCGATAGTGTAGGTTTAGGAGCTAAAAAGCAATAGAAGATGAAATTAGTAAAATATATAGTAATAGTAGGTTTGGTGTTTTTAACAACATCAGCAACTGCACAAAAAACAGTTTGGTTTGATGCAGATTGGGTAATTGTACCAAAAAAAGAGGCGGTGTATTATAGAAAAGCACCCGAAAAAGTTAAAAACGGTTATTTGTTAATTGATTTTTTTCTTAGCGGAAATAAAAAAAGAGAAGGTGTAAGTACCGTATATTATCCGAATGAAGAACATTATATTGGTGTGGTAAAAACATATTTTGAAACGGGCGAATTGCACACAAAAGTACGCTATAAAGAAGGTTTGAAAAATGGTTTATGGAGCGAATTTTACAAAAACGGAAAGATAAAAGAACGAGGAAAATACAGAGACGGAGATAAAGTAGGGGTTTGGAAAACTTTCTATAAAAATGTATATAAATAAACAGGGCAAACTCATACTTTTATTTCTTGCGATTTTTGCCACTAACCTGCCTTTGTCGGCAGACAGGTTCACGAATTTGAACCCAAAACAGCAATTTTATAATTCCACAAATTAAAAATCCAAAGGATTTTTAGAGATTCGAGTTCATTCACCGATAATTTTTTGAAATTTTAAAAAAAGATTCGTGAATTCGTGGCTTTTATAAAAAGTATGAGTTTGCCCTGATATAAATAAACAGGATAATGTCTTATAAGTTAACTTTTTAGTATCTTTGCAAAAGAGTTTATAAAATATCTATGAAAGGACCATTGTTTTACGCTAAAATTTTACTCTTCGGAGAGTACGGAATCATCAAAGATTCTAAAGGATTAGCGATACCGTTTAATGCATACCGAGGTGCATTAAAATCGGCTTCAAATCTTACAGGAGAAGCTGAAAAATCAAACCAAAATTTAATAAAACTTTATCAGTATTTAGCCGATTTAAAAACTGATTTGGTACATTTTAATTTGGTCGATTTTAAAAAAGACTTAGATAACGGAATGTATTTTGATTCTTCGATTCCACAAGGATATGGAATTGGAAGTTCTGGTGCGTTGGTAGCTTCTATTTACGATAAATATGCCGCCGATAAAATTACCGTTTTAGAAAATTTAACAAGAGATAAGTTGTTAAAGCTAAAAGAAATATTTTCTTTGATGGAGTCTTTTTTTCATGGGAAAAGCTCTGGTTTAGATCCGCTAAACTCGTATTTAAGTTTGCCGATTTTAATCAATTCTAAAGAGCATATTGAGCCTGCTGGTATTCCGTCACAAAAAGAAGGAAAAGGAGCAGTTTTTTTATTAGATTCAGAAATTATTGGCGAAACAGAACCGATGGTAAACATCTTTATGAATAAGATGAAAAACGAAGGGTTTAGAAAAATGTTATCCGAAGAGTTTTCTAAATACACAGATGCTTGTATTGATGATTTTTTGCACGGAAATGTAGCCTCATTATTTGGCAATGTTAAAAACTTATCGAAAGTTGTATTAACAAATTTTAAACCGATGATTCCTACGGCATTTCATAAAGTTTGGGAGCACGGAATAACATCTAACGATTATTATTTAAAGCTATGTGGCTCAGGTGGAGGTGGTTATATTTTGGGTTTCGCTCAAGATTACGAAAAAGCCAAAGTGAGTTTACAAGGTTATAAATTAGAATTGGTCTATCGGTTTTAAGTATTAATTATTATGGATTTACTTAAAATAGCCGAAGAAAATACACCTAAAGAAAAAATTAGATACCCTTTGTATTTTAAATTTTTAAGCCTGCTTTCTGTGGTAAGAGGTTTTAATATAGCAGTTATTGTTGTAGCGCAATATTTAGCAGCCATCTTTATTTTTTCTCCTGATAAATCATTAAAAAATGTCTTGTTAGATGTAGAACTGTACTTTATTGTTTTGGCAAGTATTTGTGTTATTGCTGCAGGATATATTATCAATAATTTTTACAATGTAAAACGAGATATTATTAATAAACCGATTAAAAATAAATTAGACAGTATTGTAAGTCAGCAAACAAAATTGAATATTTATTTCTTTTTAAATTTTTTAGGATTTTTTATTGGCTTTTTGGTCTCTTGGAGAGCAGCGTTGTTTTTTGCGGTGTATATTTTTCTAATTTGGTTGTATTCTCATAAATTAAAAAAACATCCTTTATTAAAATTGTTTTCGGCATCCGCATTAAGATTATTGCCCTTTTTTGCAATTTTTGTGTACTATAAAAATATTTCTCCTGTTATTTTTACACATGCAGCGTTTTTGTTTTTTGTATTGTTGATAAGAGAATTGATAAAAGATTTAGAAAATATTAAAGGTGATGTTGTTTCTGGTTTTATGACCTTGCCTATTAAATACGGCGAGTATTTTACTAAACTATTAATCAGTTTAATTACCTTTTTTGTATTGCCTCCTATTTATTTTTTGATAAAATATCCAGAAATTGGCTTAATGAAATATTATTTTTATCTATCAATTCTAACGCTTTTTGTTGTAGATATTTTTCTTTGGAAAGGAAAAACAAAGAAAGATTACTTAATATTACAAACTGTTCTTAAAATTTTAATGACTTTAGGAGTTGTCAGTTTAATTTTTATAGACACTTCTGTAATTGTAGAAAGATTGCTAAAATAAGGCGATAATTAGTTACTTGTCAAGAGTGTAAAGATTATCTTTGCAAAAATTTAAAAATAATCATGAGTACAGATAGAAACTCGTCGAGAGGACGACAACAAGGTAAAAGTAATAGACCATTACAAAGAAAACCAAAAAAAAATAGTTGCTAAAATTGAAATTTCAGAAAAAGAAG
>CAMZMA010000040.1 GCA_947311815.1 uncultured Flavobacteriaceae bacterium | reverse complement strand
AAAACATCTCGAACAAACGCAAACTATCTGCTCCGTATTGGGCACAAATAGCATCTGGATTGACTACATTGTATTTTGATTTTGACATTTTTTCAACTTCGCGAGAAACCTTAAACGTTCCGTCTTCTTCGGTAATAAATTTAGCCATTCGATAATCTTCAAACCAGTTCCCAAATTTAATAACATCCATTTCATCAGAAGAATTTACAAAAGAAACATCAACATGAATTTTATCAAAAGACAATTGTCCTACAGATACACCTGTGAGTGATTGTATTTTGTCAAAGGTTTCAGAAGAAGTTTCAGGAGAATAATATTTATCAATTACCCCTTTAGAAACAAATACATCATTTCTTTGAGAAACTCTATATGCAAACGCACTCGTCCCCAAAATCATTCCTTGATTGATTAATTTTTTTGCAAACTCATCTACAGGAACAATACCTCTATCAAACAAGAATTTTTGCCAAAAACGAGCGTATAATAAATGCCCTGTGGCGTGTTCAGAACCACCAATGTATAAATCTATTTCTTTCCAATACTCCAGTGCTTTTTTACTTGCAAATTCGCCTTCGTTATGAGCATCCATATAACGGTTAAAGTACCAAGAGCTTCCTGCCCACCCAGGCATTGTGTTGAGTTCTAAAGGATACACCGTTTTGTTTTTTAATTTTTCGATAGAAACTACTTTCTTCGCACGAGAATCCCACGCCCATTCGGTTGCGTTTCCTAAAGGTGGTTTTCCGTCTTGGGTTGGTAAGTATTTTTCTACTTCTGGTAATTTTATGGGTAAATATTTAGCGTCAATCATTTGTGGCATTCCGTCTTTGTAATACACAGGAAAAGGTTCTCCCCAATATCGTTGACGGCTAAAAACAGCATCTCGCAAACGGTAATTTATTTTTCCGTAACCGATCTCTCTTTTTTCTAATTCATAAATGATGGTTTTCATCGCCTTTTTGTAGGTCAATCCGTTTAAAAAGTCTGAATTGGTGAGTTTTGCACCGCCTTTGTCTTCGAATGCTTTTTCAGAAATATCTACATTTTTAAAGATATTCGGAATTTCAATATCAAACTTTTTTGCAAAATCATAATCTCGTTGATCGCCACAAGGAACTGCCATAACTGCTCCTGTACCGTAGCTTGCTAGTACGTAATCTCCAATCCAAATTTGTACTTTTTCTCCCGTAAACGGATGTTTTGCATACGCACCTGTAAATACACCCGAAATGGTTTTTACATCTGCCATTCGTTCTCTTTCAGAACGTTTTGCGGTGGCTTTTACATAGTTTTCTACAGCTTCTTTTTGTGCTGATGTCGTGATTTTTGACACCAACTCATGTTCTGGCGCGAGTGTCATAAATGAAACTCCGAAAATGGTGTCGGGTCTTGTGGTGAATACCTCTATTTTAAGAGACTTCTCGACTGCGCTCGAAGTGACATTTACTGTAGATTTTTCAATTGCTTTTGGAAATTGTATTGTATTGTTAATTGTAGAAACAACTTTTAACACATTCTCTAAAACCTCTTCATTGGTAAAACGAACTACATGAAAACCTTCGTTTGCAAAATAGATGTCTCTTTCTTTTTCATCTTCTTTACCAGAAAATTCAATAATTAAGTTTTTGTTCAAAGAAACATAATCTACTAAAAATGTTCCGATGGTATATTTTTTTCTAAATTTTGATGCTCCTTTTTTGTTTTTTAATTGATCCCAAAGTATTTCTTCTGCTTTTGAAAGGTTCAAACGCAATTCTTTTAAAGCTTCTAATTCTTTATAGGATAAGTTTACAGCAGGAGTTCCTTGAGATTTTTCGACTTCGCTCGAAATGACAGGGAAAGTAACCATTGCTCCTTGGCTTCTGCCAATCCAGTTGGTTTGTGAGTCTTTTAAGGGTTGTGGCCAATCAATGGTTTGTAAACCGTCTAATAATCGTTGTGCGTAGGCAGCAATTCTCATAGACCATTGCGTCATTTTTTTTCTAACAACAGGATGTCCGCCACGTTCTGAAACGCCGTTTACAATTTCGTCATTTGCTAAAACGGTTCCTAATTCTGGACACCAATTTACTTCGGTGTCTGACAAGTAGGTTAAACGATATTTTAATAAAATTTCTTGTTGCTCTTTATCGGAGAACTGCTTCCAATCATCCGCAGAAAAAACAGGAATATTATCATCAGAAACAGCGTTTACCTCGCCATTTCCTTTCTTTTTAAAAGCAGCAATTAACGTTTTTATGTCTTCAGCTTTATCAGTATCTTTATTATACCACGAATTGAATAATTGGATAAAAATCCACTGTGTCCATTTGTAATAATTAGGATCTGAGGTTCTTACTTCGCGAGACCAATCAAACGAAAAACCGATGCGATCTAATTGTCTTCGGTATGTTTTTATATTGGTTTCTGTAGTAATGGCAGGATGTTGCCCTGTTTGAATGGCATATTGTTCTGCAGGTAAACCAAAAGAATCGTATCCTTGAGGATGCAATACATTAAAACCTTTATGACGTTTGTAGCGTGCATAAATATCTGAAGCAATATATCCTAACGGATGCCCAACGTGTAAGCCAGCACCACTTGGATAAGAAAACATATCGAGCACATAATATTTTTCTTTGTCTGAATTATTACTGGCTTTAAAGGTTTGGTTTTCTGCCCAAAATTGTTGCCATTTTTTTTCTATGTCGATATGATTGTATTGCATGGTATCTCTTTTAAGGGTGCAAATTTACGGTTATTCTATAAAAAAATCCCTGTCGGGTTCTAATTTATCTTCCGAAGGAAGAAAATCTAGTAAAGAATTTTTTTAAACAAGAAAATTAAATTACAATTTTCTTGTTTTACTGCTTTTATAAGTGATAAAATGATTGTTTTTTCTCAGCCTAAAAACAGGAAATATTTACAGATAACAAGTAGTATTTATGAATTGTTTTGATCATTGTTATTAACAACCACATCCTTTATCGCATCCTGATTTGTTTTTGGGCTTGAAAATAAATTTTTTCAGCAAAAAACCAACGGCAATTCCTAAAATAATATAGACTAATATTTGTTGCATTAACTTAAAATTTGATAAACAATAAAAGCAGCTATATATGCCAAAGCTCCCATTCCGAAAAGCTGAATTAATGGCCATTTCCATGTTTTTGTTTCTCGTTTTACAATAGCAAAAGTACCTATACATTGCATTGCAAAGGCATAAAAAACCAATAACGACATTCCTACTGGAAAATTAAACAGTTTTTCTCCTGTTGATGGTCGTACTTCTGCCGCCATTTTTTGTTTGATGGTACTATTGTTTTCATCTTTATTTTCTACACTATAAATAGTTGCAAGTGTGCCTACAAATACTTCTCTTGCGGCAAAAGAACTGATAAGCGCAATGCCTATTTTCCAATCATATCCTAAAGGTCTAATAGCGGGTTCTATGGCTTTACCCATCATACCAATGTATGATTTTTCTAATTTTTCTGAAGCAATAATTTGAGTAATTTCTGAAGGTGTAAACTGTTTATTTATCGTGTTTTTTTGAATATTCCGCTCTACATTATCAAACTCTTCTGCCCCATTTGATGCTAAAAACCATAATACAACCGAAATGGCTAAAATTATTTTTCCTGCTCCGAATACAAATGCTTTCGTTTTTTCTAAAACTTCTAATAACACATTTTTTACTGACGGAATTTTATAATTTGGCATCTCAATCACAAAAAAAGAGCGGTTTTTTACTTTTATAATTTTGTTTAAAATAAATGCCGAAATAATCGCTGTTGCAAATCCTAAGACATACAATGCTAGCAATGTAAGTCCTTGTAAACCTATAAAGCCGAAAATTTTTCTATCAGGAATGATTAGTGAAATTAAAATGGCATATACAGGTAAACGAGCAGAACAAGTGGTAAACGGAACGACCAAAATAGTGATTAAACGTTCTTTCCATCCAGAAATAGTTCTGGTTGCCATAACTGCAGGAATTGCACAAGCTGTACCAGAAATTAACGGAATTACACTTTTTCCACTCATGCCGTAACGTCGCATAATTTTATCCATTAAAAACACCACTCTACTCATATAGCCTGTTTCTTCTAACACGGCAACAAAGAGAAATAAAATAGCTATTTGTGGTATAAAAATAAGAACGCCACCAATACCTGGTATAATTCCTTCGGTAATTAAGTCGGTAAAAACACCTGCGGGTAGTTTTAATTTTATAAAATTAGATAGGTTAGCAAATGTACTGTCTATAAAATCCATTGGTGCAGAAGCCCAATCAAAAATTGATTGAAAAATTAAAAACAAAATGGTAAAAAACAATACATAACCAAAAATTTTATGCGTAAAAACTTTGTCTAATTTACTGCGTACATCGGTTGCTTTTGATCTATCTACCTGATATGATTTTTTTAAAATTTCGTTTATTTTTTGATATCGATAAATGGTTTCTTTATGTTGGTATTTTTTAAGTTTAGATGCGTCGTGTTTAAAGGCTAATAATCGTTTTTTTTCTTCAGGAGTTATGGTTTCTGGGAAATTGTTTTGAGTAATCATCAGCCATAATTCGTATAAATTATGACTAGGAACAACTTTTTTTAATGTGTCGAAATACTCAATATCTATCCTTTTATTTACCGCACACATTGGTTCGGTTTTATGAGAAATATGGGACGATAAAATGGCTTTTTTTACCTGTTCTATTCCGATTTTTTTTCTGGCACTAATGAGTACAACCTCAGCATTTACTGCTTCTTCTAATGATGGTAAGTCTATTTTAATGCCTTTTCTTTCCATTTGATCTGACATGTTTATTACCAAAACCGTAGGGATTTTTAAATCTTTTATTTGAGAGAAAAGAAATAAGTTTCTTTTTAAATTTTCTACATCAGCAACTACTACAATTACATCTGGATAATTATCGTCTTTCGTATTTAAAAGGGTTTTTATAACGATGCTTTCATCAATAGAAGTAGGATTAATGCTATACGTTCCTGGTAAATCGGTAATAATTGCTGTATAATTATCGGGCAGTTTACAGGTTCCTTGTTTTTTATCTACAGTAATTCCTGGGTAATTTCCTACTTTTTGACTTAAGCCTGTTAGTTGGTTAAATAACGATGTTTTTCCTGTATTTGGATTTCCAATTAATGCTACTTTTATAGGATTTTTTCCCATTATTCACTTTTTATTAATTGAATTAATGAAGCTGTTTCTTTTCTAATTGCCAAATGACTGCCGTTTACACAAATGTATAACGGGTCTTTTAAAGGCGCTAATTGCAATAGCTCTACTTCTGCTCCTGGTAAACAGCCCATTTCTAATAACTTCAATGGAATTTTGTCGATCATTTCATCAGAAATAATGCCTTTTTCACCGATATGTAATGTTGCTATTGTATTCACTTAATTTATCTATACTGTTTTAAACCGTTTTACAAAGATACTAAATTAGAATCATTCTAAACAAGTTATTTGTCATTGTATTCTTTTTTTAACTCTTTAATGTCTTTTTTTAGTTTTTCGATGTCTTTCGAGTTCGTACCGTCGTAAAAACCTCTAATCTGCCTTTCTTTGTCTATCAGCACAAATTGTTCTGTATGAATAAAGTCATCTACACCACCGTCACCTTCTTCAATCACGGCGAAATAACTTTTTCGAGCTAGTTCATAAATATGTTTTTTATCACCTGTAGTTACATTCCATTTTCCGTCAATCACACCTTTCTTTTTAGCGTATTCTTTTAAAACAGGAACACTGTCCATAACAGGAGTTACCGAGTGCGACAAAAACATAATAGCATCATCATTTTTATAATAATCTTGAATTGTTTTCATATTATACGTCATTATCGGACAAATAGTTGTGCATCTTGTAAAGAAAAAATCGGCGACATAAATTTTACCTTCGTAATTTTTATTGGTAATTGTATCTCCATTTTGATTGATGAGTTTAAAATCGGCAATATGATGATTTTTTCTAATATGTTTTAATGAACTATCTACCAAACGTGGATTTACATCAATCGGATTGTAAATTTTTAAGGTCTTATCTACCTTCATCAAATGATAAAATACAGGAATTGATACCGCTGAAAAAATAACTAAAAAAAGTAATGTTGCTTTCGATTTGTTAAAAAAACCTAAATTCATAAAAAAGTATTTATCTTTACCTGCTTAATGCCGATAAATTTTTACAAATTTAATTGATTATGAAACATTTTACGCTATTATTTTGCTTTTTATCTTTTAGCTTACTTGCCCAAACCAAACCTTATCATAAAGACTCTTATTTAACAAAACTTATAAAAACAGAACGTAAAGGCGGATTAAAAAAAATGCTTTTTCAAAGAAGTATAAATACATTAAATTATGATATAAAATACCATCGGTTAGAATGGACTGTTGATCCATCGCAAGCAACTATTAATGGCGATGTTACTACGTATTTTAAAGCCGTTGGTAATATGAGTAGTATTACTTTTGATATGGGCTCTAATTTAACCGTATCTTCGGTTGTTCAACGAGGCAATACCCTTTCCTTTACTACAAATAATGATGAGTTAGTCATTACCCTTCCAGCTACTTTGAATGATGGTGTTTTAGATTCTTTAACAGTAACTTATAGCGGAAACCCTGTAACTGGCGATGATGGTTTTACAATAAGCACACACAACGGAACACCTGTCTTATATACATTATCAGAACCTTATGGGGCAAAATCTTGGTGGCCATGTAAACAAGATTTAAACGATAAAATAGATTCTATTGATGTTTTTATTAGCGCACCTTCTCAATACACTGCTGTTTCAAATGGTTTGTTAATTTCAGAAAACACTTCAGGAAGCACAAAAACTTCTCATTGGAAACATCAGTATAAAATTCCTGCGTATTTAATTGCAATTGCTGTAACAAATTATAGCAAATACTCTCATCATGTTGCGATTGGTAATTTTGATATTGATAATTATATTTATCCTGAAAACCTAACAACGGTACAAACTCAAACTCCTGTTACTGTTGATATCATGAATTTATATGGTGATTTATTTGAAGTATATCCGTTTGCTGATGAAAAATACGGACATGCACAATTTGGTTGGGGTGGCGGAATGGAACACACCACCATTTCATTTATGGGAAGTTTTAGCAGAGGTTTAATTGCGCACGAATTAGCGCACCAATGGTTTGGCGATAAGGTAACTTGTGGTTCTTGGAAAGATATTTGGCTAAACGAAGGGTTTGCTACTTTTTTAAGCGGATTAACCATAGAAAATTTAGATGGATCCGCTGCTTTTTTAAGTTGGAAACAAGGGCAAACAAATAGTATTACATCACAAACAAACGGTTCTGTTTTTTGTACAGATACTACTTCTATTGGACGAATTTTTAGTAGTAGATTAAGTTACAATAAAGGTTCGATGGTGTTACAGATGCTGCGTTATAAATTAGGAGAAACTAACTTTTTTAACGCCATAAAAGCCTATTTACAAGACCCTAATTTGGCTTATGGATATGCAAAAACAGCTGATTTAAAACAACATTTAGAAAACGTAAGTGGATTGAATTTAACCGAGTTTTTTAACGATTGGTTTACAGGCGAAGGATACCCAACTTACCAAATTGATGCAGGTATTAATGGAAACTCTGTTGCACTTACCGTAAACCAAACACAATCTCATGCAAGCGTTTCTTTTTATGAAATGCCTTTAACTTTTAAAATAGAAGGCGCTTCTGGACAAGAAGAAATCGTGCGTTTTGAAAATACCGCAAACGGGCAAACCTTTAACCACACAGCAGCATTTGCTATTACAAATGTAGTTTTTGATCCTAATTTTGATATTGTTTCCAAAAACAACAACGTAACATTATCTGTTGATGAAAACACACTTTTATCGGCAATTTCTGTATATCCAAATCCTGTAAAAAAGAGTGTAACTGTCAAGGTGAATAACAGTATTGTAATTACTAAAATTAGTATTTACAATATGCTTGGGCAATTGGTTTTTACACAAACGCATCCGCAAGAAAACATTTCTCTTAAAAAATTAAAAAAAGGAATTTACACACTAAAAATAACCACAAACAAAGGCAAAATCTCTAAATCTTTGTTAAAAGAATAACAGACCCCATTTTCTTTCTTTTACAACTCTTTTTAAAACCGTACATTTGTCCGATTTTAATATTAAAAACATACATCCTTTATGGAAATTCTTATAAAAGCATCACAATTTATTCTTAGCCTTTCGTTACTCATTGTTTTACATGAGTTAGGGCATTTTATACCCGCAAAAATTTTTAAAACAAGAGTAGAAAAATTCTATTTATTTTTTGATTATAAATTTTCAATCTTTAAAAAGAAAATTGGCGAAACGGTGTACGGAATCGGTTGGATTCCTCTTGGAGGTTACGTTAAAATTGCTGGTATGATAGACGAAAGTATGGATACCGAACAGCTAAAACTACCCGCACAACCTTGGGAGTTTCGTTCTAAACCCGCGTGGCAACGCTTAATTATCATGTTAGGTGGTGTGATTGTTAATTTTATTTTGGGTATTTTTATATACGTCATGCTCATGTACGCTTATGGCGAAAAATTTTTACCTAATGATAGTGTAAAAGACGGTATTTGGGTACAAGATCCTTTAGCAGAAAAACTAGGCTTAGAAACAGGTGATAAAATACTAACTATTGATGGTGAAGCGATCCAAAAATTTAACAATTTGCCTATCGAATTTATCAACGGAAACCATTTTTCTATTGAACGAAACGGGCAAATCATCCAAAAAGAAATTCCAGTAGATTTTATTTCTAATTTGATTGAAAGAGGTAAAAATGCAGGCGCTTTTATTTTACCAAGATATCCGTTTGTAATTGTAGGTTTTAGAGAGGGGTTTCCGAATGCAAATAGCGGTATTTTACCAAAAGATATTGTGACTGCTATTGGCGATACGCCTATTACTTATTTTGATGAAGCAAAAGTAGCTCTACAAAAAGTAAAAGGACAAACAACAACTATTACCGTAAAAAGAAATGGCGAAACCAAAACATTTACGGTACAAATTTCTGACTCAGGCGAGTTAGGAGTTACTTTAGGTCAATTGCCTTTAAAAGACTTAGAAAAATTAGGCTATTATCAATTAGCAGATATTTCTTATTCTTTTACCGAAGCGATTCCTGCAGGAACAAAAAAAGCGTGGAGAACATTAACAAACTACATCAAGCAATTAAAGAAAATTTTTAATCCAAGCACGGGTGCTTATAAAGGATTAGGTGGATTTATTTCGATTGGAAGTATCTTTCCTTCTGAATGGAGCGCCGAAGCTTTTTGGAACATCACAGCGTTTTTATCTATCATGCTAGGGTTTATGAATTTATTACCGATACCTGCCTTAGATGGTGGTCATGTAATGTTTACCTTATGGGAAATGATTACAGGTAAAAAACCTAGCGATAAGTTTTTAGAATATGCGCAAATAGCAGGTTTTGTTTTGTTGCTTTCCTTGTTGGTTTTTGCAAATGGTAACGATATTTTTAAGCTGTTTAAGTAAATCTTAAGGCACATTGTTTACACAGAACTAAGTATAGCCTTTTGTTGATTACTAAAAAAACAGGAAAGAAAATACACTTTGCATCCACATATTCTTCAAAGGAAAGAGAGACTTAAACTAAAAAATTAATGGGCTGATTTTAGGATAAAAACATCAAATACCAATGCAAAAGCAATTGATGTAGAAAATACCACATTAATTTCTATTGCAGAATCTAATGCACTTAGAAGAGAACGACAAGCAGAAGCAGAAAATATCAGACGAATTGCAAAAGGAGAGGCAGATGCTATTAAAAACATTAAAATAGATAAAATTACTGTCTGGGAAAATGGTGGAGGAAAAGATGGAAAAACAGCTACCTCTAATTTTATTTTTGGAATGTATAAATCTGTTCCGCCATTACAAGAAATGTTTAATATGGCAGGAATGCAATTGCCAGATTATTTAAAAGGAAAAGTAATAAACTCTGAAGTTGTAAATAATACCGAAAGTAACGATATTACTGTTTCAGAAGATGATACTGATGAATCCCTTACCGAAACTAATTAAAAAGGGGGGGTAAACTAAACTCTATCTGATTTTTTTTGATTTAAACTTTTTCGATTTTATCTTCATTGTGATTTTTAAAATCGAAGAGATTTAAAATGAGTACTAACAGTGCGATACATTCTAATTTTTAGAAATTAATATCTAACGGAATTTTTTAAATTAAAAAAAACGACTAAAAACTTGTTTACCCCCCATACCCCATTTTCATCTTTGTATCAAGATTAATGTAAATTTTTAAAAAAGATGAAAAAACAAATAGAAATTTTTACAGCAGGTTGCCTTGTTTGCGAACCTGTGGTACAATTAGTAAAAGATACAGCTTGCAACAATTGCGAAATTACCATTCACAACCTTTCTGATCAATGCGAAAGTAAAATTTGTGTAAGTAAAATGGAACAGTATCAAATTAAAAGAATGCCCGCAATTGTGGTTGATGGTGTTTTATTAGGATGCTGTAAAAATATTGAAATTACCAAAGAAGACTTGCAAAATGCAAGTATAGGACACTGTTAAAAATACAAAAATGAAAACAAATAACAAAACAATTTGGGTTGTATTAAGTTTGCTGAGTATTGGTATTTCTTGTACATCATCAAAAAAAGAATCTAAAGAAAAAATAATAATCAAAGCATCAAACGTTGTTAGTAAAAGTATTGGTGTAAAAGGAATGACTTGTGTAGGATGCGAAATCACCTTAGAAAAAAGTATTTCTAAGATAAAAGGAGTGGTAAAAGTAAAAGCATCGGCTACAAAAAATGAGGCAATTGTAACTTTTGATAAAACGAAAACCGATGAACTTACTATTGTAAAAGCAATTGCTGATGCAGGTTACCAACCATCAACATCGATAAAAAACAAGTAATATGGGGTTCTTTTTTAATTTTGGCGAAAAAATTGACGAATTTAATTTTAAAGTAATCAACGAAAGAGATGCCAGAGCAAGTGCAGGTATTATGTTTTTATTGGGTTTACTTAGTTTGTTTTCTGTGTTTTTACTCCGAACTATTTTTTGGGCAGAATTATTTTCAATCACTTTTATTGTAGAGTTTTTTATCAGAACATTTATCAATCCAAAATACGCGCCATATATGTTAATTGGAGGATTGATTGTAAGCAACCAAAAACCCGATTGGGTTGCTGCAAAACCAAAGCAATTTGCGTGGTTTTTAGGAATGATTTTAGGCGCAATTATGACTTTTTACATCGTTTTTGATAAAATATCTTTAGTTCGGTTAGCTATTTGCTGGCTGTGTTTGTTTTTGATGTTTGTAGAGTCGGTTTTTGGCATTTGCCTTGGTTGTATGTTGTACAAAGCAATAAAAAAAGATCCCGAATTATGTCCTGGAGGTGTTTGTGAAACAGACGTTAAAAAACCATATCCGAAAAGAAATTTTATCGCTATCTTCGGATTTGTCATTTTCTTTTTTCTTTTATATCAAGGATTAAAAGAGCTAAAATATGTTGACAATCAACCAGAAATTGTTATTGTTAATGAATAAAAAACCTCACAAATCATATAATTTGTGAGGTTTTAAAAAGATTAAAAGAGGTGTGTTTTACTGAAAATCTTTATCAGAAACACCTTCGTTAATTTTAATTTCTTGTATTTTAAAAACCAAATTCATTGGCCCCATTTTTCTTTTAATTGTATGAGGAAACTTAATACCATTTACCTCTTTATAATCTTCAAAACTTGAAGGGCTTTTTACTTCTTTTCCTCCAGCTTTTGTAGTAGTAATTGTTTTTACTTTTAAGCCAGAAGCCATGTCGTAAAAAACTTCGGTATCACCAGAAACAATAACATAAGCGTTTTTGCCATTTATGGGTTCTATTCTTTTTAAAGTACCTGTTGCATACGATGTGTCAGAAAACAACGTTGATTTTTTCTTAGCTTCTTCTAATTCTTTTCCTTTTAAATCGATATGTCTTCCTTGTCCTTCAGAATATCCTTTTTCTCCGTCAAAAACTTGTTTGCTCATGGTGTTTCCCATCATAGAAACAATAACCGCTTGTTTGTTTGGTGCTGCAGATTTTATCTCTAAACTTAAATCCATTCCTTGTACTTTGGTGGTAGATTTCATGAGTAATGTTTTTACCTTTAACACTTTGTCTTTACCGCCAATGGCTTTAAAATACGCATCAACAACCGATTTTGCAGTCACACCAGCAGGAATAGGCATACTCATTTTAGGTTTTGTAGTTGGGTTACCAAATGTATCGAAATAATTGATTTTATAATCAACCGTTTGTTCTAGGTTTTTTAGAACATCTATTCCTTTTCCTGTAATAATAACTCTCGCTTTATCGCCTTTAAAATATTTAATAGCAGCGTTTTGTACATCGTCAATAGTAACCGCATTAATGTTTGCTAAGTAGTTTTCATAAAAATCTGACGGCAAGTTAAAACGTGCAATATTTAACGCATAACGTGCTGCAGTGGCAGGTTTTTGTACTTCCATCACAAAATCGCCAACATATTTTGCTTTGGCGTTTTTCAACTCATCAGCAGTAACTTTTTGATACCTAATTTTATTAATTTCTTTTTGAATTTCTACTACAGAGCTATCGGTAACAATGTTACGTACACTCGCAGTTGCTCTAAATGTTGCAGCGTGTCGGCTTTGTCTAACGCTAGAATATGAACCGTACGTATATCCTTTGTCTTCACGTAAATTCATAAACAAACGTGCAGTACCGCCACCACCTAAAATAGCATTTGCTAATAAAGCTGCATAATAATCTTTATCGCCTAATTTTAAGTTGATGTTGTTCGCTACTAAAATTTCTGATTGAACAGCATTTGGCATGTTGATAAAATCGATTTCTGTTGTTGTAACATTTGTTGGTTTTGCAATGTTAGATGCAGGAATCGTTCCTTTTTTCCAATCTTTAAACAAACTTTTTACTAACTTTTTTGTTTTCTTCGGATTGATATCTCCCACAATTACCAAATACGCATTGTTTGGTTTGTAGTACCGATTAAAGTTGTTTTTAACATCTTGTAAAGTAATGTTGCCAACGGTTTCTTTGGTGGTAAACTCTCCATAAGGATGATTTTTCCCATAAATTAAAGCATCTTCTACTCTACGAGCGATGTTGGTTACACTTTTTTCTCCAGATTTAATTCCGTCTAAAGTTACTTTTACTTCTTTGTCAAACTCTTCTTGTGTAAATTGCGAGTTTTTTACGCCGTCTGCCATCAATCCTAAGATTTCTGGAAAGTATTTTTTTAACGACCTTGCTGATGCTCCTGTACTGTGAAAAAACACATTAGCTCCAAGAAAATCTACTTTTTCGTTAAATTCATCTTTGGTAATGTGGTTTGTTCCTCTACCTAACAAACTTCCCATCATATTAGATAAACCCGTTTTATTTCCTTCTGAATAAGGCGGATTGTCAATCGTTAAATTTGCAGAAACTCTTGGTAATTTATGGTTTTCTACCATAATTACTTGTAAACCGTTTTTAAGTGTAAACTTTTTTACTTTTCCTAATTTTACTTTTGGTGCTGGCCCTGGCGTAGGTTGTATGCTTCTATCTATTTGAGCAGTTGCCGAAAAAGATAAAGTGATTAGTGCAATAAATGCGATTAATTTTACTTTCATTTTTTATAATTTTTTACAGTGATATTGTTTTTATCAATTTTAAAAACAACATCAATCTGCGATTGTTATTTCTTTTTAGGTAAATACTCTAATACTAATTTTTGGTTAGGATTTAAATATTTTTTAGCCACCTCTCTAATTTCTTCTCTTGTAATAGAACGATAAATATTAATCTCTGTATTGATTAAGTTCGTATCGCCATACAAAACATTGTAACGAGCTAAAGAATTTGCAATACCCTCTACACTGGCATTTGCATTTACAAATCTGTTTTCAAACTGATTTTGTAATTTTTGATAATCGTTTTCTGAAATTAAATTTGTTTGAATTTTTACAATTTCTTCGTCAATTCCTTTGGTTAAATCTGCCAAGGTAGTTTTTCCTTGAGGTAAACCGAAAGTGATGTACATACCGTAATCTTCTTGATTTAATCCAATAGCACCAACTTGTAAAGCCATTTTCTTTTGATCGACCATTTTCTTATACAAAACAGAGCTTTTACCACCACTTAAATACGATGAAATCATGTCTAACACTCTAGCGTCTCTTGTTTTCATAGACGGAACTCTATACGCATTTATTACCGCAGGTATTTGTATGTTAGCATCATACGCTTTTGCATTGATTTGTTTGGTAATAGGGTCTTCAGTAATAACAGTTCTTACAATGTCTTTTCCTCTAGGAATTGTTGCAAAATAATCTTGCACCATTTTTTTTGTTTTGTTGATGTCAATATCTCCAGCAACTACCAAAGTAGCATTATTAGGCACGTAGAATTTTTTGTTAAATGCTAAAAACTCAGCTAAAGTAGCATCATCTAAATGTTTCATTTTTCCAATAGTCGTCCATTTATAAGGATGTTTAAAGAATAAATTTTTCTTTACATTGGCTAAAAAATTACCATAAGGTTGGTTATCTACACGCAATCTTTTTTCTTCTTTTACCACTTCGTTTTGGGTATCTACACCTCCTTGATTAATTACGGGGTGTAACATTCTTTCAGATTCCATCCACAAGCCTAATTGCAAGTTGTTAGACGGAAAAACTTCGTAATAATACGTTCTGTCATCTGTTGTATTGGCATTATTTTTCCCTCCATTAGAAGAAACAATTTTAAACCATTCTCCTTTTTTTATGTTTTTTGTTCCTTCAAACAAAAGATGTTCAAAAAAGTGTGCAAACCCGGTTCTTTCAGGGTTTTCGTCTTTTGCACCTACGTGATACATTACAGATGTAGTAACTACAGGTGCTGAGTTATCTTGGTGTAAAATAACGTGTAAACCATTAGATAAATCATACTCTTCAAATTCAACTTTTTGCCCAAAAGAAGTTGTTATTGCAAACAAAGTTAAAATAAGAATTAAAATGTTTTTTTTCATTTGTAATTGTTTAGTGATTAATTTCTGTTAAAAGTAGGACGCAAACTGAGGTTGTTTGTTACAGTTATTGTTCGTTTTTTTTAATGTTTATCAAAAATAAAACTATCTATCTTAAAAATAATGTTAAAACTCATATTTATTTCTTTGATAAAGATAATGTTAGTTTGTTAAAAGACAATTAATTATTTATTGCAGAATATAAAAAATTATGTATATTTGCACCCGCATTTTCAGTAAGAAAGTGTTATTAATAAGTATAAATACGCAAAACAAATAGTATGTACGCAATCGTAGAGATAGTAGGGCAGCAATTTAAAGTAGCAAAAGACCAAAAGGTTTACGTTCATCGTTTACAAGGAGAAGTAGGATCAAAAATAACTTTTGATAATGTTCTTTTAGTAGATAACAAAGGAAACGTAACTATTGGCGCCCCAGCTATAGAAGGAGCCGCAGTAACGGCCAAAATTTTAGGTCACTTAAAAGGTGATAAAGTAATCGTTTTCAAAAAGAAAAGAAGAAAAGGTTACAAAAAGAAAAATGGACACAGACAATATTTAAGCGAGATTCAAATTGAATCTATTGCTGTTTCTGGTGCTAAAAAAGCAACTAAAAAAGCCGCTCCTAAAAAGGAAGAAGCTAAAGTAGTTGAAGCGCCAAAAGCAAAAGCCGCTCCAAAGAAAGCTGCTCCTAAAAAATCATCAAAAGCAGATGATTTAAAGAAAATTGAAGGTGTTGGACCTAAAGCAGCAGAAGCATTAGCAAACGCTGGTTTAGATACTTTTGCTAAAGTAGCAAAAGCAACCCCTACTAAAATGAAAGAAGTCTTAACAGAAGCAAGTTCAAGATTAGCTCATTTAGTAACAGATACTTGGCCAAAACAAGCAGGTTTAGCTGCAGATGGCAAGTGGGATGAATTAAAAGAATTACAAGATAGACTAGACGGAGGCGTTGAAAAATAAGCCCGTAAACAGTTAACTTTAACCTATAAAAACTTAATATTATGGCTCATAAGAAAGGTGTCGGAAGTTCGAAAAATGGTAGAGAATCAGAATCGAAACGATTAGGAGTAAAAATTTTTGGAGGACAAGCTGCCATTGCTGGTAACATTATTGTTCGTCAAAGAGGTACTACTCACAACCCAAGCGAAAATGTATATATGGGAAAAGACCATACGTTACACGCAAAAGTTGATGGAATTGTGAAATTCCAAAAGAAAAGAGATAACAAATCATATGTTTCTATTGTTCCTTTCGAGGCTTAGAAATTGCAGATTATCTAATTATAAAACGCTCAAACGCAAGTTTGAGCGTTTTTTTTTGATTTTAACCCCCATTATTCACAGTGTTAATAATTTTTTTAAAAAGTGAGGATTTGACTTGTCATTTATATGTGTTTTTGAAAATAAAAAGGTGTTATTTTACTGTTTTTGGATAAGAAAAGTGCTGTTTTTGACAATTAGACATAGGCATCCCAAGGTTGTTGAATTTTACAAAACAACAACCCTTACTGAGTAATCATTTCTCGAAACAAATCTTTGTAAACAAAGGTTTTAGATAATTGATAGAAAGGTAGGCTGAGAGGCTAAATCCCCTTGAAGAACTTCCTTAAATAAAGAATCGTGTTGTAAATAAGTAACATCATTGGCATCTTGGTAACCCAACATCGATCATAATTACTCGTTGCTTGAGTTATGCTTCTCTGCTGTATATGATAAGCCTAGAATCACGTAAATCTGGTAAATGTTTGCCAAATTTCTTTATCAACTTGTGTTCTCGTTCTATTTTTTCAAGAAGTATTAGTTGATCCGTCTGAACTAATTTCTGATGCTGAAAAATCAATAGAAATAGAGTTGAGTTTACAGTCTCGTTTACATTTTATGTGCGCCGTCTTATATCTATCCGTTAGGTTAATAATTGGAAATTATTTTAAAAACATTTTCGCCACATCTTCGGCTCTTCTATTTACAGAATAATCGTAAAAACCTTCGCCAGATTTTATGCCCAATTTACCCGCTGCTACCATATTTACTAATAACGGACAAGGTGCGTATTTAGGGTTTTTAAAACCGTCATACATTACATTTAAAATTGATAAGCAAACGTCTAAACCAATAAAATCGGCTAATTGTAAAGGTCCCATTGGATGTGCCATTCCTAATTTCATCACCGTATCAATTTCTTTAACACCTGCAACACCATTGTATAAAGTTTCAATAGATTCGTTAATCATGGGCATTAAAATTCGGTTGGCAACAAACCCAGGATAATCATTTACTTCAACAGGAATTTTATTAATTTTTTTGGTTAAATCTACCGTAAAGTTCATTACTTCATCAGAGGTGTTATAGCCTCTAATAATTTCAACCAGTTTCATAATTGGCACAGGATTCATAAAATGCATTCCAATTATTTTATCGGGTCTGTTAGTAACACCTGCAATTTCTGTGATAGAAATAGACGATGTATTGGTCGCTAATATCGTGTCTTCAGGACAAATTTCATCCAATTCTTTAAAGATTTTCAACTTTAAACCTTTGTTTTCTGTTGCAGCTTCTACTACCAAACTTGCAGATTGTATGCCTTCTTTCATCGAAGTGTAGGTGGTTATATTACCTAAAGTTCTTGTTTTATCATCTTCGGTAATTTTTTCTTTAGCCACCATTCTGTCTAGGTTTCTAGTAATGGTTGCCATTCCTTTATCTAATGCAGTTTGCGATATATCAATCAATTGTACATTATAATTAAATTGAGCAAAGGTGTGGGCAATTCCGTTTCCCATTGTTCCTGCTCCTATAACAGCTATGTTTT
>CAMZMA010000039.1 GCA_947311815.1 uncultured Flavobacteriaceae bacterium | reverse complement strand
CTATCAGATGAGTACATCAAAAGTATTGAAACAAAGCTAAATAATAGACCCAGAAAACGTCTTAACTTTGAAAATCCTATATTTGCAATGGAAAAATTATTGTTTAACCAAACTGTCGCGTTTATGAGTTGAATTCAGCATACATAAATTACTTTCCATCAAAAAAAGTTTCCATCTACTTATGAAAGGTAGCTACATGTCGGCTTTTTTAATCGTGATACTCGAACGAGGTGATTTTTTTTTATCCCTTGTAAAAAGGTAATTTAACAACCACTGCAGGAATCGATTTTTTACGTACTTGTATAAAAATTTCGCTTCCAGATTTAGAAACAGATTTTGGTACATACCCCAAGCCAATACCTTTGCTTAAAGACGGACTCATTGTACCCGAAGTAACCATACCAATTTTAGTGCCATCAGCATCAACAATATCGTAACCATGTCTTGGTATGCCACGTTCTGTTAATTCAAATCCTACTAATTTACGAGTTACACCGTTTTCTTTTTGAGTTTTTAAAGCATCAGCATTTACAAAGTCTTTGGTAAATTTGGTTATCCAGCCTAAACCAGCTTCAATGGGCGATGTAGTGTCATCAATATCATTGCCATACAAACAATAGCCCATTTCTAAACGTAAGGTATCTCTTGCTGCCAAACCAATCGGTTTTATTCCAAAATCAGCACCTGCTTCAAATACTTTTTCCCATACCTGTGCTACTTCGCTATTTTTACAGTAAATTTCAAATCCGCCAGATCCTGTATAACCTGTTGCAGAAATAATGACATGTTCAATACCCGCAAAATCGGCTACTTTAAAGGTGTAAAATTTAATTTCAGATAAATCTATCGATGTTAATGATTGCATCGCTTCAATAGCTTTTGGTCCTTGAATGGCTAATAACGAGTAGTTTTCAGACAAATCTTTGATATCCGCACCAATATTTTCATTGTGTTTAGAAATCCAGTTCCAATCTTTTTCGATATTAGAAGCGTTTACCACTAACAAATATTGATGTTCTTTAAGTCGATAACAAATTAAATCATCTATAATACCGCCTTTATCATTCGGAAAACAAGAATATTGTGCATCGCCATCTTTTAATTTTGAAGCATCGTTAGAGGTTACTTTTTGTATCAAGGCTAAGGCATTTTCTCCTTCAATTAAAAACTCTCCCATATGACTTACATCAAAAACGCCTACGCCATTTCTAACCGTAAGGTGTTCGGCATTTACGCCTTCGTATTGTACAGGCATGTTGTAACCTGCAAAAGGTACTAATTTTGCTCCAAGAGCTTCATGAATATGAGTTAAAGCAGTATTTTTCATTTTTTGGTCTGTTTTTTGAAGTGTAAAATTATTAAAAAATAAGGAGTTTTTTACTGTTGTAGTCTCCTTTTTTTTAGATAGTGAAATTACAATTATTTATTGTATGTTTGTTTGTAAGACTGCTACTATTTAAGTTTTATTCCATGCTAAAAAAAAATACTTTATGAGAAATCGCTTATTATTTTTATTCTTGTTTTTAATACATTGTTTACAGGCACAACAAATAAATCCTTTACATACCAAAGATCTTGAAGCCCAAGAGATTTGGGTAGATAGTATTGTAAAAAAAATGTCTGTTGATGAAAAAATAGGCCAACTTTTTATGGTAGCAGCCTATTCTAACAAAGACAAAAAGCACGAAAATTTTATTAAAAAACTGATTAAAGAATACCATATTGGAGCGTTAATTTTCTTTCAAGATGATCCTGTAAAGCAAGCAAAATTAACCAATGAGTATCAATCGTTGTCTAAAACACCTTTGTTGATTGGTGTTGATGGCGAATGGGGCTTAAATATGCGATTGAAAAATACGTATCGTTTTCCGTGGAATATGACTTTAGGTGCGATTAGAAATAATCAATTGATTACTGATTTTGGTAAACAAGTTGGTAAACACTGTAAACGATTAGGTATTCATATCAATTTTGCACCTGTAATTGATGTGAATACAAATCCTAAAAACCCGATTATAGGCAACCGTTCTTTTGGCGAAAATCATATAAATGTAGCAGCAAAAGGAGTAGCGTTTAGTAACGGAATTCAAAGCGAAGGTGTGTTGGCTTGTGCAAAACATTTTCCGGGTCATGGCGATACGTCAACCGATTCTCATAAAACGTTGCCCATGGTAAGTTTTTCTGCAAAACGGATCGATTCTATTGAGTTGTATCCGTACAAAGAAACTTTTAAAGCAGGTATTGGTAGTATTATGGTAGCACATTTAGAAGTGCCAAGTTTAGAGCCAACAGTAGGTTTGCCATCAACGTTGTCAAAACCGATTGTAACCGATTTGTTACAAAATAAATTAGGTTTTAAAGGCTTAATTATTACCGATGCAATGAATATGAAAGGAGCTGCTAACTTTTCATCATCAGAAGAATTAAACTTACAAGCTATTTTGGCAGGAAACGATTTGTTAGATGTTCCGTTAGAAATTCCGAAAACCGTTAAAAAGTTTAAAAAAGCTTTAGCAACAGGCAAACTTACTTTAGAACGCCTAGAGAAATCAGTAAAAAAAATATTAAAAGCCAAATATTGGGCAGGTTTACATCAATATTCTCCTATAAAATTAGACGGTTTAAAAGCCGATTTAATAACACCTTTGGATGAGATTTTACATAGAAAATTAATACAAAACTCATTAACCGTTTTAAAAAATGAAAGTGGTGATGTACCTATTAGAAAACTAGAAAATAAAAAGATTGCGTATGTACATTTTGGTAATAAAAAAGGAACTTCTTTCTTAAAAACGCTACGTAAATATACTGCCATAAAATCGGTTTCAGATAAGAATTTAAACGGGTTGATGAAGAAGCTAAAAAAATATAATTTGGTGATTATAGGGTTTCATACATCAAATAAAAATCCTTGGAAAAGTTATAAATTCACCAATAAAGAGCTGGTTTGGATTCAAGAAATTGCGCGTCAAAAAAATGTAATATTAGATGTTTTTGCGAGTCCGTATAGTTTGTTGCAAATAAAAACATTTGCCAATATTGATGGTTTAATTGTATCGTATCAAAACAGTAAATTATCGCAAGAATTATCTGCACAACTTATTTTTGGTGCATTTGTAGGAAAAGGAAAATTACCCGTTTCTATAAGAAATGAATTTGCCGAAGGACACGGATTAATTACTACAGATTTAAAAAGATTACAATATTCTATTCCTGAAGATGTTGGCTTATCATCAAAAAAACTAAAGATTATAGAAAAATATGCCGATACATTACTTCAGCAAAAAATGGCTCCAGGTTTTCAAGTTTTGGTAGCTAGATACGGAAAAGTAGTCTATCATAAAGCATGGGGTTTTCATACTGACAAACATCAACAAAAAGTAAAAAAAACCGATGTATATGATTTGGCATCTGTGACTAAAATTTTAGGTTCGATGCCAATGGTGATGAAAGCCTACGAAGAAGAGAAATTTACCTTAGAAACCGATTTACAAACCTTGTTGCCAGAGTTCAAAAACTCTAATAAAGATACGGTAACGGCAAAAGAAATTTTATCGCATGTTGCACGTTTAAAAGCGTGGATTCCGTTTTATATAAAAACCCAAGATACCTTAACGCATCAAAACTTAAATACGTATTATCGCACTAGAAAATCTAAAGGATTTTCTATGAAAGTGGCAAAAAACTTGTATTTAATGAATTCGTACAAAGATTCGATTATGAAATACATAAAAGAGGCAGACCAACGGATTAACACAGGGTATAAATACAGCGATTTTGCCTTTTATATTTTTAAACAATTCATAGAGAAAACCTATCATAAACGTTTAGACACCTTGTCTGACGAATTTTTTCACAAACCGATGGGAACAAATTCTATGGGATATTTACCGTTGAATAGAATGCCTAAAAAACGCATTATTCCCACAGAAAAAGACGAATATTTCAGAAATCAATTGTTAAGAGGTTATGTGCATGATATGGGAGCTGCAATGCAAGATGGGGTAGGAGGTCATGCAGGTTTGTTTGCCAATGCCAATGATGTGGCAAAAATGATGCAAATGTATTTGCAAAAAGGGTTTTATGGAGGTAAACGCTATTTTAAAACAAGTACCATAGATACTTTTAATAAACGTTATTTTGCTGATAAATTGGTGCGAAGAGGCTTAGGATTTGACAAACCTCAATTAGATGAAGACAGTAAAGCTACGTGTGGTTGTGTGTCTGATAAAAGTTTTGGACATGGTGGATTTACTGGGATTTACACATGGGCAGACCCAGAAAGTGGTTTGTTATATGTATTTATGTCTAACAGAGTGTATCCTACTATGACAAATAAAGGTTTGGTAAATAGTAATATGCGTACTAAAATTCAGCAAGTAATTCAAAATGCCATTATACCGAAGTAGTTGGAGCACTTTTTACATATAAAAAGGCAATTAATAGTGTAAAAGTTAAATACATTCCTGCTACATTCCAATTAAAAATGAATCCAATAATACTTGTTTGTAGCAAATAAAATATCGGAAAAATAAACAAACCAATCATAAAACGAAAAGTGTCTATAAATTCGGTTTCATCAATTTTTTTAGCTTTCTTTTTCCAAAATAAATAAGGAATTACACTATTTATGATGAATAACATTTTAAAAGCACCCGCAAAATTTTTAGGTTTTTGAAATGATTGTATTGAGTTGTTTTTATACATGTTTTTTACGGCATCAACTTCTGTAAAATCTACATGTGCATCATCAAATTTAGCAACAGTTTTATCAAAATTTTCATCATCAGGAAAATGAACGGTTAATTCTTTTAATTGATCGGTAATTTTTTCTTTTAAAATATTTACCGATTTATTTCGGTGATTTTTATCGTAATAGGTATTCGCTAAAATGGGTGTTCCGTAATGTAACGCCACTTTGCTAGGGTAATTACTCGCTTTTTGATAGGTTAAACCGATAGGAACAATGTTAATTTCTAATTCAGGATAATTGTCTAAGGTACCAAACAAAATCCGTGTAAATCCTTTACTTAAAGGTCTGATGGTTCTTTTTACATTGTGTGTTCCTTCAGGAAAAATTAATAAGGTTTTTTGTTG
>CAMZMA010000038.1 GCA_947311815.1 uncultured Flavobacteriaceae bacterium | reverse complement strand
GGCTGTATATGTTAAAGAAATAATGGAAGAAAATCCTAATGAAACAGAACGGTTTAAAAACGGAGAAAAAAAACTGATGGGCTTTTTTATGGGACAGTTAATGAAAAAATCTAAAGGAAAAGCTGACCCTAAAACAGCAAGTCAAATAATAAATCAAATAATTAAATAATAAAAATAAAAATGAAAAAAACATTAAATTTAGCACTTATCACTTTATTAATGTCAACTGCTTTTGTAAGTTGTAATAGTCGTCCATCTGATGATGATATTGATGGCAGATATATCACAGGAAAAGTAGAGGGGGCAGACGGAGAAAAAGTTATTTTGTTTTCTTTTGACGGTCAAAATGAAGTGATTATTGATTCGACAGAAATTGATGAAGACGGAAATTTTTTGTTAGAAACAGATACTAAAAAATTAAAGTATTATGCTTTAATGATAGATAAGGAAGGAGAAATGCCTGTAATTTTATTTTTAGATGAAGATTCTAAAGATGTGGATGTAAGTGGAAGTTTACCTGAATTTGCTCAAAATGTAATTATTACTGGTTCTGAAATATCAAATGACGCTAAAGATTATCAAGATTATAGTTATACTTTTTTTGAGGATAAATCTAAAATTTATGCCGATTTACAAAATGCCGCCAATATTAATGATACCGTTGCAATGAAATCTTTAATTGATGAACTGGATAAATTAAATGCTAAAACAAGAGCTTATGCTAAGGATTATATTGATAAAAAACCAGAGTCGCCTGCTTCTTGGTTAATGTTAAGAGAGTTTTATCCTTCAACTGGTATAGACGGATATGATATATCGGACTTAGATTACTTTTCTAAAGTAGCTAAAGCAATGAAAGAAAAATATCCTTATTCAGAATATCCTGATATGATTAAACAAGATGAGCAAAACATCAGATATCAAATAGAAATGATGAAACAACAAGCCGCAATGCAAGATAATCAATCACAACAACAAGCACCAGATATTGAGTTGCAAAACCCTGACGGAAAAAACATTAAATTGTCAGATTTAAGAGGACAAGTGGTGTTGTTAGATTTTTGGGCATCTTGGTGTAAGCCTTGTAGAGCCGAAAATCCAAATGTTGTAGCAGCTTATAATAAATTTAAAGATAAAGGATTTACAGTTTACTCAGTGTCATTAGATACTGATAAAGCAGCTTGGGAAGAAGCCATTAAAGCAGACAACCTTTCGTGGTCATATCACGTTTCTGATTTACAAGGGTGGCAATCTACTGCTATTCAACCTTACGGAGTTAATTCAATTCCAGCTTCTTTTTTAATTGATAAAGAGGGAAATATAATTGCTTCTAATTTAAGAGGAGCCGAATTGGAACAAAAGTTGCAAGAGGTTTTATCAAAATAATTTAGCTTTATGAAAAAAATCGGTTTAATATTTACTTTTTTAATTGGTGTTACTGCCATTGCACAATTACCATTAACAAACAATAGTAAAATATTTATGGTACACCTTGAGGGGTTAGTGAGTGGTTATCCTAACTCTCCCATCTATTTAATGAATAATAACATAGGGCAGGGTAGAGTGCCACATACAACCATAACTACTAATGCAAAAGGTGAATTTACTGCCGATTTTACTGTTCCTTTTAAAGATTACTTTTTTTTAAAACTAAATAATGGTCAGGGTATTAACTTGATTTTAAAAGGCAATGATTCTATAAAAATATATACAGATGTCAAAGATATGTTGAATATTTGCAACATTGTTGGTTCGCCAGAATCGGAGCAAATGAAAGAGTTTTATCAAAAATATGTACCCTTTAAAAGAATTGAAGACTCTTTAAGAAATGTGTATTTAAAAGATAAATCTAAAGAAAAAGAAGTAAATGCAGTTTTTCAGAAAGAAGCTCAGCCTTTTTATGCTTACAGAAATAATTACATTCAAATTAATTCTAATTCTCCTGCTTTATTAGCTGCTTTATCGGCAATTAATAAAGACAATGAGTTTAATTTATTTTCGCAAGTGGTAACCCAACTACAAAAAAGTTATCCAGAATCACCTACTGTTAATAACTTAGGCAGACAAATGATTCAGTTAAAACAACAAAAAGAACAACAAAGCCATTTAGCGGTTGGCAAACCAGCTCCCGAAATTGTTGTACCTGGTTTAGATGGAAAACCAATAAAATTATCTGATTTAAAAGGTCAGGTTGTGTTAATTGATTTTTGGGCAAGCTGGTGCGGACCTTGCCGTAAGGAAAATCCAAATGTTGTAAAAGCTTATAATAAGTATCATAAAGATGGTTTTACAGTGATGTCAATATCTTTTGATAAGCCAGGTCAAAAGGCCCGTTGGGAAGCCGCCATTAAACAAGATGGTCTAATTTGGCCTAATCATGGTAGTGAACTAAATGGGTTTAATAATCAAGCTGCTCGAGATTATGCAGTAAGAGGAATTCCTTTTACAGTTTTAGTGGATAGAGAAGGAAACATCATTGCAGTCAGATTGAGAGGTCCACAGTTAGAAGCTGAATTAGAAAAGATTTTCGGTTATTAATTAGAACACTATATGCATTAAATAACTGTCCGATTTGGATGGTTATTTTTTTAAAAAAATACTTAATATCGGATAAAATAAAAAAAAAGTTATCCGATATTTAAAAAAAATGTGTATCTTTGTGGTGTGATAAATGTAGATTTAACATATAGACAAGAATTTCAACCAATATTTGATAGATTATTTGACAAACAAAACATGTTAAATAAAGCGAGACCTTTGCCTAAAATTGCCG
>CAMZMA010000037.1 GCA_947311815.1 uncultured Flavobacteriaceae bacterium | reverse complement strand
TTCCTGCTCTAATATCTGGCGATGTCATTCGGGTTGCCTTTAACATCGACTCGAAATTATGACCGATAACAGTTGCTCTATGTGGATCGCACAAAATTACTTTTGCGCCCATATCAATCAATTTATCAACAAAAAACAAACGGCTTTCAAACATTTTTTGATGAATTAATACGGTTCCTTTTGCTTGAGTGGCAACTACTAAAGCGATACTTAATAAATCTGGCGTAAACCCAGGCCAAGGTGCATCTGCAATGGTTAAAACCGAACCGTCTATATAATTTTGAATTTCATAACTGTCTTGTTGCGGAATGTAAATATCATCTCCTTTTTTTTCTAATTGTATTCCTAATTTACGAAATACATTGGGTATTTGCCCTAAGTTTTCCCAACTTACATTTTTTATCGTCATTTCAGATCGTGTCATAGCTGCCATACCAATCCAACTACCAATTTCTATCATATCTGGTAAAACGGTGTGTGTACAACCTCCTAATTTTTTAACTCCGTTGATGGTTAATAAATTAGAGCCAACACCTGTAATGTTTGCTCCCATACTGTTCAGCATTTTACATAATTGCTGAATATAAGGTTCGCAAGCAGCATTATAAATGGTGGTTTTTCCTGTGGCTAAAACAGCTGCCATGACAATATTGGCAGTTCCTGTTACTGATGCTTCATCTAACAACATGTCTGTACCAAAAAGGGTATCGGCTTCTACTCCGTAAAAATATTCTTCTTTGTTATAGCGAAATTTTGCTCCTAATCTTATGAATCCTTGAAAATGGGTATCTAACCTTCTTCTTCCTATTTTATCACCTCCTGGACGAGGAATGTATCCTCTACCAAAACGTGCTAATAATGGACCAACAATCATAATAGAACCACGTAAAGAACTTCCGTCTCTTTTAAATTCGGCAGATTCTAAATACTTCATATTGATGTTATCTGCTTGAAAACTATAAGAATTTTTACTTAATTTTTCGATAGTAACACCTAATTCACCTAAAATAAAAATGAGTTTATTTACATCAATAATATCAGGAATATTATGGATGGTAATTTTTTCTGGACTTAACAAAACCGCACAGACAATTTGTAGCGCTTCGTTTTTTGCTCCTTGCGGTGTAATTGTTCCGTTTAATTTATGCCCTCCTTCTATTTTAAATGATGCCATTTATCGTTTTCTGTTTTTATGATTATGGTAATTTTTTGTTTTGTGATTTTTTTGATTTTGACCTTGAGAACTTCTTTTTCTTAGTAAGTTTTTACTTTCAGACAACGGTTCTTCTGAGTTTCTTAAATCTAATTTACCATCAGATAAATCATATAAATGCTTAAAAATAATAACATCATCTACCGTGTCTTTATTCCAATTTAAATAACATTTTTTCATGTGATTTGCTATGGTGTATAACAAAGCGTCTTTCATTTCGCCTTCTTCCCAAGACAAAGCAACATCTATCATTGTTTGAATATTGTTGCCGTAATAACGGTATCTCGAAGCCGATTTTGGATACGCCAACTTCTCTGGCTTTTCCTTTAATTCTTCCTTTGAAGTAATTGGATAGGGAGAGTCTGCATCTAATTTAAAATCAGAAATAATAAACAATTGATCCCATAATTTGTGCTTAAAATCTGGCACATCGCGTAAATGCGGTTGCAAATTACCCATTACATCTACAATGGCTTTTGCCATTGTATTGCGTTCTTCTTTGGTTTCTAATGCCACACAGTGATTGACCATTTTTTGAATATGTCTTCCATATTCTGGAATGATTAATAACTCTCTTTCTGAATTGTATTCTAATTCGTATTCCATTATTTATGTATTGTGAAGTATTTTTTTTGACTTAATATGAGTAAAAGTTGTTACTTTATAAGTCCGTTTTTTATTCTATTTAATAAGTATTGCAAAGTAAGGATTTATTTTTAAATTTTTATTGATATTTTTCACAAAAGATGAAAGACCATACCTTAAAAAAAATAAGTGATAAGGCGTATTTTTAGATGTTTAATATCTAAATTGTTTATTAAAATATTGTGTTCTTTATATAAACCTTTTGTTTGTACAAATATATTGACATGAATTTCACGAATGAGATTCTTCACTACGTTCAGAACAACATACAAAACAGATAAATTTTATCCAATCACTTTTAATTTAGCAAATTGCAACAACAATTTCTTTTTACCTATTGTACCAAATTTAATTTCTGCTTTTTTATTAGGCCCTTTTCCTTCTAAACTCAACACTTCGCCTGTACCAAACCTATTGTGCTCTACAATATTACCTACTACAATATCTGAACTAAATAAATTGGTATTTATTACGGTTTCTGATATTTTTTTTAAGTTTTTAGGCGATATAAATTCTTTTTTTGCCTGAAACTCTTTCATTTTCTTTTTGATGGGTTTTTGAAAACGAATTTTCTTAGGAGCATCACCAAAAATATCATCATCTATAAAACGATTGACAGCTCTTTGTGGTTGTTTAGGCGTGATGTATGCTATAAACTGTTCATCAATTTCTTCTAAGAATCTACTAGGTTCTGCATCGGTTAATTTACCCCAACGATACCTAGTTTGGGCATAACTTAAATACGCCTGTTTTTCGGCTCTTGTTAAAGCTACGTAAAACAATCGACGTTCTTCTTCAAGTTCGCTTCGGGTATTCATACTCATTGCCGATGGAAATAAATTCTCTTCCAAACCAACAATATACACATACGGATATTCTAATCCTTTGGATAAATGAATCGTCATTAAAGAAACATGTGGTGTATCATCATCATTTTTCGAATCAAAATCGGTTGCCAAAGCTACATCTTCTAAAAAAGCGGTTAAACTTGCGTCTTCGCCTGTTTCTATTTTATCGGTGATAAAATCTTTAATTCCGTTTAATAATTCTTGTACATTTTCTACCTTACTTACTCCTTCTGGTGTACCATCTTTTTGTAAATCTTTTACCAATTGGGTTTGTTTTACAACAATATCTGCAATTTCAAAAGCGTTTTTAGTGTGCGATTCTATCTCAAAACGTTGCATCATCAAAATAAAATTACGCAACTTATTTTTTGTACCTGCATTGATGTTAATATCAATTTTATCGATGTATTTTATCACCTCAAAAATAGAACGTTTGTAATGATTTGCCGCTACAATTAATTTATCAATCGTAGTTGCACCAATACCTCTTGCAGGATAATTGATGATTCTTTTTAAGGCTTCTTCATCATTCGGATTGATTAAAATACGTAAATATGAGAGTAAATCTTTGATTTCTTTTCGTTGATAAAAAGACATTCCGCCATAAATACGATATTTTATATCCTTTTTTCTAAGCGCATCTTCCATCGCTCTAGATTGTGCGTTAGTACGATATAAAATAGCAAATGCATCTGCTGTCTGCTGATGATTCATCATATTTTCAAAAATAGAATTGGCTACAAAACGACCTTCTTCTCCATCAGAAATAGTACGCATTACTTTTATCGGTTCTCCTGCTTCATTGGCTGTCCAAATTTCTTTGTCTAATTTGGTTTTATTTTTATCAATCACACTATTTGCTGCTTGTACAATAGTATTTGATGAACGGTAATTTTGCTCTAATTTAAAAGTTTTTACATCTGGATAATCCTTTTGAAAACTCAATATATTTTGAATGTTTGCTCCCCGAAAACTATAAATACTTTGCGAATCATCTCCTACCACACAAATGTTTTGAAAACGATCTGCTAAAGCACGTACAATTAAGTATTGCGAGTGATTTGTGTCTTGATACTCATCTACCATAATATACCGAAAACGGTCTTGGTATTTTGCTAATACCTCAGGAAAACGAGACAGTAACTCATTGGTTCTTAGTAGCAAATCATCAAAATCCATTGCACCTGCTTTAAAGCATCTATCTACATATTCTTCGTAAATATCGCCTACTTTGGGTCTGCTAGCTTGTAAATCAGCTTCGAGTAAATCAGGATTGTTAAAATATGCTCTCACAGTTATCAAACTGTTTTTAAAAGAGGAAATTCTGTTTAAAATTTGTTTGGGTTTGTAACGATCTTTATCAAGTTGTTTTTCTTTAATAATAGCGGTAATTAAACGTACCGAATCTTGTGTATCATAAATCGTAAAATTAGATGGATAGCCTAATTTATCGCCTTCTGATCGTAAAATACGTGCAAAAACCGAGTGAAAAGTTCCCATCCATAAATTTTTGGCTTCACTATTTCCTACCACACCTGCAATACGTGCTTTCATTTCTCTTGCCGCTTTGTTGGTAAAGGTGAGCGATAAAATATTAAATGCATCTACACCTTGTTTCATAAGGTGTGCAATACGGTAGGTTAATACACGTGTTTTACCAGAACCTGCTCCTGCGATGATAATCATAGGCCCATCTTTTTGTAAAACGGCTGCTTTTTGAGCGGGATTTAAAGAGTCTAAATAGTTTGCCAAAATAAGTCTGTTTTGAAAGTGGAAATTTACGGATTAAAGTGCTTTCTTTTTAAGTTGATGTCATTTTTTATTCACAAAAAAAAAGCTGTAATTTCTTACAGCCTTTTTTAAAATAAATTTTAGAAAATGTTATTTACCAAAAGTATAAAGTAATGAAAACTGCACTAAAGAAGTTTCCATATTATAAGAAACACTACTTCCTGTAATAGCTCCGTAAGGGTTTGAAGCACTTACCATCATAGGGTTTAGCAACTCTCCTTTTACACCATCTCCTCTAAAACCTTGATGATAAACGGCGTCTAAAGTCCATTTATCATTAAATTTATATCCAAGACCAATTTGAGCAGCATTGTTAATTACCCCTGGCGCAGATACAGAGAAAAATGCTAACTCATCTTTAATAGCATTAGAGCTATAAGTATAACCCAATCTTACAGGCATTTTATGAGTAAGTTGATATTGCAAACCTGCAGAAATTATAGTCATATTTTGCCATCCAAATCCTTTTACAGAAGCATTGGTATTCCATCCTTTTTCTTTAAAGCCTTCTGTATTTTCATAAAAAACGGTTCTGTAATCTACTGCAACATCTATTTTTTTACCCGATAAACCTAATCCGAACGAAAGTATTGCAGGATAATTCATTGTATATTCTACATTAGGCGCATCAGTACCATCTATATATTTTTGTGTAAAATCAAACGCTTTAAAAGATTGCTTGGTTTTATAAGACATTCCTAATTTTAACATTTTCCCAGAATCATAAAACATTCCTACTTGTGCCCCATAACCTATTGCAGAAGCTTTATTTGTAGTTGGATATCCTTTTGTTAGACTTGGTGGAGAAACAGGATTTGGTGCTAATTGTAACGTAGCATAATCTATATTAGGTTGAATACCTATTGAAAACTTATCAGAAAACTTATATGCATAACTTAGCGATACTTGTAACAACATATAATCTGACTCTAACAAACCAAAACCTCTTGCTTGCTGAGGAAAATTAATTGGATTCGAGTTATTTGGATTCCAATTAGGATTAGGATTTCCTAAATTATCTATTGGCAAATTAGTTTCTTGCGGAAATTTTACACCAAAACCACTAATACCAAAGGCAGACAAAGCAAAAACATGCTTACTTTCTTCTTTTGCCCAAATCATAGCTGCAGCTGGCATTGGTGATGTTCCTCTAGCATCTAAAGTAGTTCCTTTAACCTCTGGAGAACCTGCAAACATAGCTCCAGCAGGTAAAGATGATGATAATTCTGGTGATGAAAAAAACGCACCGATACTAAAAGAAAATTCTTTGCTTTTAAAGGCAGTTAATGATGCTGGATTCCATAAAATAGCCCCGTTAAAATCAATAGGTTGTGCAGTTGCTGCACCTCCCATAGACATATTTACAGCTCCTACACCTTGCATTACATGACCCGTTTGTGAAAAAACAAACCCTGTAAATAATAAAAAATAGATTTTAAAAATTGTTGTTCTCATTGTATTAAAATTTTAGTTATTTTTACTGTTACCACAAAGGTCAGAAGAACTTAATTCTCTCTAACTGATAAATATCATTTATTGGAAAATAAATTATGAGAATTCCTTAACAAAAAGTACTTTTGGTTTTTTAAGAAAAACCTATGGACATTTCAGACTTATTAAGTTATTCAATTCCGTCGATAATTACAGGTGGTGTTGCCTATTATTTTTTTAGTAGTTTTTTAAACTTTAGCGCTAAAGAAAAGCAACTCGATGTACTTACTCAAAAGAAAAAAGAATCGTTGCCCATTAAATTGCAAGCGTACGAAAGAATGATCTTGTTTTGCGACCGAATTCACCCTGTTAAACTACAGCATCGAATAGCGCCCATTGGAAGTGATGCTAAGAGTTATGCGCTGTTGTTAATAGCGAATATAGAACAAGAGTTTGAACATAATATGGTGCAACAAATTTATATTTCTGATACTTCTTGGACTGCTGTTATTGCTGCAAAAACGGCTATTATCAATAAATTAAATCAACTAAAAACTTCTTTTAACACAGCTAAAAAACTCAAAGAAGGAATTTTAAAAGAATACACAGCAACAAGTTCTCCTTCTGATACGGCTATTTCTATTTTAAAAACTGAAGTTAAGAAATTGTTGTAAATTTAAAATCCCCTCAATTTCTTGAGAGGATTTCTTTCTATAATAGAATTCATAAAAGAACTACTTAAGCATGTATCTTTTAGTTAATTAAAATACACTTTGCCTGGGATAATTCCTACGGTAAATGATTTTAAC
>CAMZMA010000036.1 GCA_947311815.1 uncultured Flavobacteriaceae bacterium | reverse complement strand
TAAAGAATCTTTCTCAATTTTTATAAAGTACACTGTTGTTTTGGTTGCTTTTTTACTAAGTCCATTATTCAATACTTTTTTTTATATCACCTGGAATCTCTGCCTGTTCTGAAAATAGTCATTTTAATTGTTTGTAATTTTGCTATTAGCTCTCCTCTGATACCCCAATATTCATTATTTTTCAGGATTGAATTAATTGTTTCGATGCGCTCTTGTTGTTTGTTTGGTTCAATATCTCCAAATACAAACTGATGCAATTGTATATGATCTACAATCTCTTGTGGGCTCTTTTCGAGATATGAAAATACATAAACAATTCTCTCGCTTTGATCTAAGACCTCTGAGAGCCTATCTCGATGTGGCTCAAAAAGATCAGCGAACTGCTCACCTCTAAAAGTAATGCGTCTATAAAGTGCTTTTAGCTCCTTTGCCAGTGACTTGTCCCCTTTTGTGTAATTGTCTATATCTTCCATTGCATGGTATTCGGGGAAGCTTTTGGCAAGGCTTATGAAGTTCTTTTTGGCCTGTTTGGAGATGATATCCAGCTCAACTCCAAGCTCCTTTTTGAGTAGAGACAAATGTTTCTCCTGCTCTTCCAGTTCATACCAAAAAAGCAAAACATTAAAAAGCAATTGTGATGCATAATTATGATCATACCAGATACGATAAAGAGGTGCAAAACGCTCTTCAACCAGTCCTCCATAGATGTATGACTGTATGATATTAAGGTTGGTCAAGCTGTAGTCTAGGATATTCTTGCCCTTGGGGGTTGCTTTGTAGAAAAGCTTTTTTGTATTGTTTGTATCTTCTGGCATGACGACCCCAATATATCCAAACTCCAATAATTCATTCAATATTTTTTGTATCAGGGCGCTATAGGACTCTACTATGTCAGATTGTTGATATTTTTTTTCAATATTTTCAACTGTATCTGAAGCCTTGTAGAGGTATTTTAGCAGATAGAGCAAGGCAAGCGGAGAGACTGCCTGCCTCTTGGCATCGAGTATATTGAAAAGATTGATGAAGTTAATATTGCGGTAGGGTGGATAAAAGATAATATCTTCTCTGCCGCCACGATACTGATTGCCATTTTGAAAAATAGCTCGAAGAACACTTAAGTCTCTGCCCTCCATATAATGAATGATATCTCGATAATGACCCAGTCGTTTATCTCGCTGACTAAAGTTTATCAAATATGCATAACTACGATACGAAAGAATAAACATCTCTCTCAAGTCACCGTTAAACATATCGGCAATTGTATCAAATTGATCTGCTGTTTTGTGCACGCTGTAAGTTTGGACAGCACGCTTTTTTAGGGTTTGAGACAGAAAGCTTTCAAAGTTTTCGGCATATTCAAAATAATGGGTCAGCACCTTGGTTCGGATCGCATCCCCAAAAGACTCCTTTGAGTGTGCTTTTTCTTCTTCTAGCAAAAAGTGCAATGCTTTTTCGATCATCTCAGAAAGGCTATGCCCCTTTTTTTTGATTATGATCGCCAATGCTGTATCAAAGACTAGAACAGCTTTTCCAAATTGTTGCTCCAGACCTTTCCTGTCTAATTTGCCTATCTCTATCTTCAAAATCTCATTAGCTGCCATGAGCTCTTTTACACTCATATTGGTCTTGTCGTTTTGAATCATAGCGGAGTAGTATTTTTGGTAGGCTTTCAGTATAATGCGTAGCGTTTCTGTATAATTATCTTCCAAGTATCTAGAAATGTCTGCTTGCTCTATAGATGCCTTAAATTTTTTGATAATAGTTCCCAGCTTGCTTGGATCAAGATCAAAAAAGTGCGGCACGCTTTCTTCTGCACTGTTCTGCGATCGGAGTAGTTCAATATTCAAAAATTGCAATTCGCTCGAAAGCAGTGTATAATTTTCTGTTCGCAAAGCCAAAACTATCTTGTGTGGCAAAGGATTTGCCTTTTTGATATCATCAAGGAATGACTTCAGATCACCCCAGACTTCATGCTTGATGAAGCTGTTGTAGCTGATATTGTCTATACCGTCAATGATAACAATAAGTTTGTCAGCCACAGCCTTATACAGGATTTCCCCCAACTCGTTGCACTCAAAACACTTCCCATCATAGCTGTTGTTGTAATGCTCTGTCTCCAGAGCACTACTTTTGGCTTTGTTATACATGTCAAGCATCTCATTTGACAATGTAGAAACCATACTTTCCAAATCGACATCATGAAAAACGGTATCGCATGATTCAAGCTCAAACTGCCCGTTAGGACATTTAAAAACAGTATCACAACTCTCTTTCTGACCTTTGTATCGGAAATATACAAACAGAAGCTGGCCATAGAGATATGTTTTGAAATCAATATTTTTTGAAAAACTTGATCTGTTTTTGTATAGTTTGGTGGTATCAATTCGCACCCATGTCAATCCATTGCTGTTGAGATCTCTTGTTTTGCTGTTTAAAAAATAATTCAAGAATGATGTTTTGCCGCTCCCTCTCTTTCCCCGAAGTATGACAAATCTTCTTGTGTCAATGAGTGCTTCGTAAAATCTGTCTACAAAATTGCCATCTTCAACATAATATTTTTTAAATTTATCTTTATGCTCCCCTGTGCTGTAAAGTGTAGGGTTTGCATGTATCCAACGTCTATCATCTAAAAAAAGCTGCAAAAGCAATAATTTAAAATCAATCTTTACCTGATTTTTATGCCGATGAATTATATTAAGCTTCTGATACATTTGTTATCTCCATTTTTTTAATCACTATATTTTCGTCTATAGACTCAGGGTAGGCTCCGATCTTATCCTCGATTGCTTCAATAATGCCTTTCAAGCTTTCATTGTCACAGTCAAACTCCTTTGGTCTATTGTAGTATTTTGCCACATACCATTTTTTGCAGAGAAGCTTCATAATGATCAGCTTGAAGGCTTCGTATACTTCTGGTATCTCGTTAATAGCGCCTTGATTGTTTCGGATATATATCTCAAGTTTTGAGATAACTATGGCAGTCTGCTTGATAGAAAGTGCTCCTGTATCATATGCCGATATAATAATATCCTTCAAAGATTGACGAGCACTTTCATTAGGTATGTAATTCAGATTTAAAATCTTTTCTACGGCAAACTGCTGAGTGTCGAGAAAAAAATCCAAATGAATATGGCTTTGCAAGTATCGCTCAATTTCCTCTTCCCCTCCTGCCAAGTAGTCTGAAAGCTTTGTCAATAGCAGATTGTAGTCATATGCTACAACAAAGAGGAAGTTTTCTCTCCCGCTAAGTTCGTGCAATAAATGTATAAACTCATAGATATATTTTGGTGTATGTTTGTCAAGGTTGTCAATCAGGACTACTGAGGTTTTGCTCTCTTTGTTCTTGTATGTTTCGAGTGTATTTATGCGCTGTTGTGCATTTTTGTCTGCAATATGATCAAGCATGTTGATATATTTTATAGGATTATTCTGTTGGCTATCCGTAAAAATCTTACAATAAAGCAACGCAAGGAAAAAACTCTTTCCGTTTCCAGAGGGAGACTGCAATGCTACGATATGTTCATAGAAATTATCACCACTCTTGATTTGACGCAGAAACCCATCAACAAGACCCTTCATATTCAGCTAGTCTTCCTTGTATAAAATTTCACAAAGATCATTATTTCTTTTTGTGTATCTATGAGGGTCAAAAGAGTATAGTAGCATGCCACTCCTTTCTTTAATTGGCAAAAAGGTAGAATTATTATACCAAAATTTTGGATATTTGAATGTGTATTAACAAACGAACTATAGAAAACAATGTTACCTTTGATGATGAAAACATATATCCGGATAATCAACTAATAAAAAATTATAAATCAAATAAATCCATACCCATAGAGGAATATTACTTTAAGAATAACCTTGCTATCCTTACAACCAGAAAAAGTTTTTTCTTTAAAGATTGTGTAATCGAGGGAAATCTCTATCTTCCTGACGATGTCTCCAAAATATGTTTTCAATCTTGCACATTAAAATCTGTAAAAAATAATATTAAAATAAACAGCGGTCGCATTGAGAATCTTATCATTCAAGACACAAGTATTACCAATAAGTTCTATATCAATGTGCAAACATCAGAGGAAAAGCTTGTAATAGACAAACTCACAATAGAAAATGCTGTTTTTGAAGAAAAGTTTAAACTTTACAACTGCATAATAAAGGAGTGTGTGTTCACAAATGTGGATTTTAAAAAAGATGTCCATATTACCGACTGCACTATTGGCGAGGCGAAAGAAATAAATTTTTCTGGGATAAATTTTTCTGGTAATTGTTATTTTTCTGGCACAATGTTTAAAGATTTTTCCAAATTTGAAAAGGCAACCTTCCATAATAATGTAGATTTCCAAAAAGCTAAATTTGAGAAAGGCTTAGATATCTCTAAAACAACTATCAAAAAAGGGATGAATTTTGCTGGATGCGATGGCTTGGACACGGAAGAATCTATCAAAAATACCCCTACAGAAACTTATCGGATTATCAAAAACCATTTTTTAAAATTACAAAATAAAATAGAAGCCAATAAATTCTATTCTCTGGAGCTTGAGAAGCATGGATCTGAGCTAGAGACATTGTCAGACAAAATAACTTACTTGGCCCATAGAATCAGCTCAAACTATGGAAGAAGCTGGCCCCTAGCACTTTTTGGTATAATTATTATTGGTTTTTTTACTTTTTTGTATATTGATTTTGAAGCCATTACCCATGCTTCGGGCTGTATAAGGGAAATAGTTTCATATGGATTTTTTGAAAGTGTAAAATATTCATACATACTCAATAGAAGTAAAGATTTTTTTGAAAATCACCCTTTTGTATTTTTCCTAAATAAGGTATTTCTAGGCTATTGGTATTATCAGTTTATCATGGCTACACGAAAAGATACAAAAAAATAAAGCAGCATTAAAACCGAGCTCTCAAATTCGGGGCAAGGCGTTGAAAATACACTTTTTCTATCTCGCACAATCACCTCAACTTCCCCACCACCGTATATCTATTCCAATACTCCTCCAG
>CAMZMA010000035.1 GCA_947311815.1 uncultured Flavobacteriaceae bacterium | reverse complement strand
AGTATATGACAAAAATTAACAATTATTTAGATTTTTTTTAGTTTAGAGACCTCATAGGTTTTATTTATCCGCCGAAGGAGGAAAACCTATGAGGTCTGAGTACTAAAGGTTTGATTTTTAAAAAAATACATATGTTAAAGCGTTTTTTGTCATGTACTAAGCTGTTGCTGTCTCAATTTGTTTATACCCGCTTTCTAACATAGTAGAAATTGTATATCTTTGATGTTCTGTTCATAAGACACTAGAAAATAAGATTGTAATAGAAACAAAATTGCGATTGTAATGGTTTTATTTACAGAATTAATATGAGAATCATAGTTTTATCAGTCAACGAAAATATATATTCGACCCAAAGAATTGTTCAAGAAGCAAAAAAACGTGGGCATGATGTACGTGTTGTAAATCATATAAAATGTTCGGTTTTTTTAGGCGAAGGAAAATCGAAAATCATCTATCAAGATAAAGATATTATTGATGCTGCGGATGTTGTAATTCCAAGAATAGGCACATCTGTAAGCAAACATGGAGCTGCTGTAGTCAAAGAGTTTGAAATGAACGGAGTGTATAGTACTGCTCGATCTTTAGGTATTTTACGTGCTCAAAATAAGGTAAGAACCTTACAGATTATGCACAGAAAAAAAGTACCAATTCCTAAAACAGTTTTTGCTATTCATCCTGATAATGTAGAAGAACAAATCGAATTGTTGGGTGGTGCTCCTGTAATTATAAAATTACAAGAAGGCACACAAGGTTTGGGCGTTATGTTGGCAGATACTAAAAAATCGGCAAAATCTATTATCGATACTTTTTATAATATGAATGCAAGCATTTTAATTCAAGAATTTGTAAAAGAATCGAACGGAGAAGATATTAGAGCTTTTATTGTGGGCAATAAAGTGGTAGCATCTATGAAACGAATAGGAGAAGAAGGCGATTTTAGATCTAATATTCATAGAGGAGGCAGAGGAGAAGCGGTTGTTTTGACATCAAAAGAAGAGAAAATGGTATTACGAGCTGCTAATTATGTAGGTTTGCCAATTTGCGGAGTAGATTTAATACGTTCTAAAAAAGGAGCGCTGTTAATTGAGGTAAATTCAACACCAGGTTTACAAGGAATTGAAGCCTATACCAAGGTAAATATAGCCAAAGAAATTATCGAATTTTTAGAAAATAAAAAGGATGTTCAAAAAAGATTTTAAAAATGATGTTGTAGAAATCAGAGGACAAAAAATTGCTTTAGGAGAAAGTAAACTAATTAAAATTACTGTTGATAGATTGCCAACAGGAACACTCATAGAAATACCTGTTTATGTTTTTAATGGCGAAAAAGCAGGACCCACAATATTGCTTCAAGGTGGTTTACATGGCGATGAAGTAAACAGCATAGAACTCATCCGTAGAATGTTGATTGATAAAAGCTACAAAATTTACAGAGGTTGTGTTATTGTAGTGCCGTTATTAAATGTCTTCGGATTTTTAAATTTTTCTAGAGATATGCATGGTAAAGATGTAAACCGTAGTTTTCCTGGTTCTAAAAGAGGTTCTTTAGCAAGTAGAGTTGCTTATTATCATATGAAAGAATTGGTGAAAAATGTAGATTTTGCGATAGATTTTCATACAGGCGGTGCACAACGAAACAATTTTGCCCAAATTAGATATACTTTACAAGATGACCGCGCCAAAAAATTAGCACATATTTTTAATGCTCCTTTTATGATGAGTTCTAAGCTCATTCCTAAATCTTTTAGAAATGAATGCTACAAAAACAACATTCCTGTATTGGTTTTTGAAGGAGGAGAATCGTTACGATTGGATGAAATTTCTATAGAAAAAGGAATTAACGGAACCTTAAATATTTTGAGGTATTTTAATATGATTCATAAAAGTGTTGTTATTCCTTCTATGGATAAAAGTATTGAAATTACGACAAGAAAATGGATTCGAGCAAAAATTGCAGGTATGTTTAGTACCGTAATTAAAAATGGCGATGAAGTAACAAAAGGACAAATTTTAGGACATATTATGGATACGTATGGAGAAACCAATTATGCAGTAAAAGCGCCGTTTGATGGATTTATTTTTGCTATTAATAATTTTCCGATTATTAATATGGGCGATGCTATTTTTCATATTGGAAAGAGCGAAATTTAAATTCGTTCTTCAATCCATTTTTTTAGGCTAAAAAAGTTTTGTGGCGCAACTCCATGTCCTACAGAATATTCAGAATATACATTTTTTAAAGCTAAAGAATCTAAGAATAACGGAGCTTTTCTTGCCCATTCTACAGGTAATACTTGATCTGCATTTCCGTGAGAAATATAATAATCGGTAGTACTATTTATTTCTGAGGTGTTTTCTGGTAATAATTCGTTATTTATATAACCGCTTAAAGCCAATACATGCTGTACTTTGTTTGGGTAATTAAAGCTAAGTGCGTAACTTAAAATAGCACCTTGACTAAATCCTAATAAAAAAGTATTTGTAGTGTTTGTATTGTATGTGGCTTTTATTTTATCAATAAAAAAAGCTATTTTTTCTATCGATGCACGAGCTTCGTCTAAGTTTGAAAACTTGTTGTTTGAAGCGTCTAAATTAATAGCGTACCAAGCATAACCACCAAAACCCATTTCGTAAGGTGCCCTTGCACTTACAATTAATAATTCATCTGGCAACTCATCAGCAAACGAAAATAAATCTTGTTCATTACTGCCATAACCGTGTAATAAAATTAAAAGCGATGGATTTTGAATGTCAATTTTAGGTTCTCTAACAATATAGTGTAGCATATCTATATGTTTTTAAACCAATCTTGAAAATGATCTCCAATAACAGGAACACTTTTCTCTTCATCTTTAAGCATACCCATAAATCCGATTACCCAAAGAACAAAAAGAAGAACTGCAATTACTTTAAAAGCAAACCATCCAAAATAGACTTTAATAATCCAATGATTGATAAAATACAAAAGGTTTAGCCCGATGTTTTGTCGGATATGAAAGCTTGCAAAAGTAATTTTTTTGTTATTGTTTAACACAAAAGCCAAAACAGTACCAATAATGGTTAAATAACTGATAAAGGCGTATGTTTTTCCGTCGTTTGATGATAAGTTTTCCATATAGTTCTCTTATTTTTTGATAATTAATTGATTATTTGCAAATATTCCATACACTTTTCCTTTTAACTTTTTATCGATAAAAATACTGTTTTTAGAGGTAGATAATATTTGTTTATTAGTGAATGTCGATGTTGTATTTGGATTAAAAAGTGTGATGTCTGCTTTTTCTCCAATGGCAATGGCATAATTTTTTATTCCAAATCTTTTCTTTGGATGTACAGTGAAACAGTTGATAATTGTTGCTAAATCTAATACGGTATGTAAAGCGCCAAAAGCACTTTCTAAACCGATTGTACCATCTTTTGCATCGCTAAAAGCTACTTTTTTATGTTCTATGTCAATCGGGTTATGATCTGAAGTAATCATATCAATGATTCCGTCTTTTACTCCTTTTTGTAATGCTTTGGTATCTTCTTTTGTTCGTAAAGGCGGATTTACTTTTTTATTTCCATCAAAATCAATCAATTCATCATCAGTAAGTAGTAAATGATGCACGCTAACGCTACATGTTACGTCTAATCCTTTTTTCTTAGCCTCTTTAATTAATGCGACCGATTTTTTAGTGGAAATCGTAGGAATGTGTAATTTTCCGCCTGTATATTCGAGTAAAAATAAATCTCTGGCAATTTGTAAATGTTCTGCCAATGCAGGAATTCCTTTTAGTCCTAATTTAGTACTGTTAATACCTTCGTTTGCAACTCCGTCACCAGCAATTGCGTTATTTTTTGGAAAACTAAGCACTAATCCATCAAAATTTTGAGCGTATAAAAGAGCTATTTTAAGAAGATTGTCATTGGCAATAGCTGCGTTGTAATCGCCAAAAGCGATGGCTCCAGATTGTTGCATATCGTACAATTCTGCCATTTGCATCCCTCTACTTTGATGTGTTAAAGCGCCGATTGGAAATAGGTTTGTGGCTTTTTTTGACGCTTTATTTATCAAAAATTCAATAGCAGATTTATTGTCAATAATCGGGTTTGTATTCGGGTTTACTGCAACAGCCGTAAAACCACTTTTTGCTGCGGTAGCTAAACCATTTTCTATAGTTTCTCGTTCTTCAAAACCAGGTTCGCCAAAAGAAACACTGGTATCAAACCATCCGCAAGAAACATGTAGATTTTCTAAGGATATAACAACATCGTTTGTTGTTGGTTTGATGTTATTTTCAATTTTCTGAATAACACCACGTTCTATTAAGATGTCTTTTTTTTGAAGATGAAATTGACTAGAATTGTCAATTATTGTTGCAGATTTAATGAGCGTGCTCATGAGGTAAAGAATTTTAAGATAAAAATTTCTACGAGCAAAGATACAATTGCTAACGTTAAAAACCATTTCCAAAGCCATTGAACTTTGTTTTTCTGCTGAATTTCTTGCAATACTTTTTTAATAGAAGTAGCAGAGGTGATGTTTTTTTTACTTTTTAATAATGCTGGTACATCTAAAAAATTGAACGAACTCTCTTGTTTCGGATAATTAAAAGCAAGTGATTGTAAAGTGTCTTTTTCTCTTATTACAAAGTAGTTTCCTGCCATTAAAGGTTGATCTGTTAAGGTTATTTGTAGTTGCTTTTGTTGCGCTTTTTGTAAGGGGATAAAATGGTGGTTTTTACCAGAAACACGAACAACTTCATCTTCTTTTAATGGAGTTTTAATGTTGATTTGATTACGTTCATTAATTCTGTAATACAATTTGGGTAATTGAAAACTCTCTTGCCCAATTTTGTAAAAAACAGGTACAATTAAAGGCGAATTTGTAAAATTTGAATTCTTTTTAGAAAGTGGAGAAGCGAACCAATAAATATTATGTGTTTTTTTAGTTATTTGGCTAATAAAACCAGTATTGTTTTCGAAAGAAATAATATCAGAATTGTTGTTTAATGTAGTAGGGTAGTAGTTCGATACAAACGGATATTGAAAATTTTGAGTCTTTTTTGAAAAAACATTCTTAAAAATAGGATGATTGTAATGTATGTTTGTAATTTTTAAAGAATCGTTTTCTAAAAAAGGAGGCCATTTGATTATTATTCCTCATCAAAAAATTGACATTTCTTCATATCAACTTTTATTTAACAATTTACAATTAGGAAAAATTCATCCGAAAGTAAACGATTCTTTAAAAATT
>CAMZMA010000034.1 GCA_947311815.1 uncultured Flavobacteriaceae bacterium | reverse complement strand
GCTAAAATATCACCTTCTTCTATATTGTCTCCTATGTTTTTTAGCCATTTAGCTACTACACCTTCTTCCATAGTGTCGCTTAAACGAGGCATATTTATGATTATCGCCATAATTTCTTTTTTAGTTTAATTGATGTGCCAAGGGCTATTTTATAAATGGGTAATTTTCTTGTTCGTACACCATGTCATACAATTGATTTGCTTCTGGATACGCAGATTCTTCAGCAAATTTTTCGCATTCACTTACTTTATTTTTTACGTCTTTATTGATCTCTTTTATTTCGATATCTGTTAAGTATTTTTCTTCTTTAATGATCTCTAAAACCTGTGTAATCGGGTCAATTTTTTTGTATTCTGCAACTTCGTCTTTAGTTCTATAATGTTGTGCATCAGACATTGAGTGCCCTCTATATCTATAGGTTTTCATTTCTAAAAAAGTAGGGCCATCGCCACGTCTTGCTCTTTGTATGGCTTCATCTACCGCTTCGGCTACTTTTACAGGATTCATTCCATCAACAGGACCACAAGGCATTTCGTATCCCAAACCAAGTTTCCAAATATCGGTATGGTTTGCCGTTCTTTCTACAGATGTTCCCATTGCATAACCATTATTTTCTACAATAAAAACAACAGGTAATTTCCAATTCATTGCCATGTTAAAAGCTTCGTGTAAAGAACCTTGTCTTGCAGCACCATCGCCAAAATAAGTTAAGGTAACGGCATCATTTCCTTTGTATTTATCACCAAAAGCAATTCCTGCTCCTAACGGAATTTGACCGCCTACAATACCGTGACCGCCATAAAAACGATGTTCTTTAGAAAAAATATGCATAGAGCCTCCCATTCCGTGAGAAGTCCCTGTTACTTTACCATACAATTCTGCCATGACACGTTTTGGATCAACGCCCATTCCTATAGGTTGTACGTGATTTCGGTAGGCAGTTATCATTTTGTCTTTGGTCAAATCCATAGCGTGTAATGCACCCGCTAACACAGCTTCTTGACCATTGTATAAGTGTAAAAAACCTCTTACTTTTTGTTGAATGTAAACGGCAGCAAGTTTGTCTTCAAACTTTCTCCAAAAAAGCATGTCTTTATACCAATTGATGTAGGTTTCTTTTGTTATTTTTTTCATTATAGAATTATTGTTTGTTTCTTTTGTTTGCAAAATTAAGCAATCGTAACTACAAAAATAGCTGTTTTAAATAGAATATAAAATAGATTTGATGTTATTTTTAAAGAAGAAGAAGACTATTTTTTGTTTATAAATAAATCTGTAATATTTTAACAAAAAAAGAGGTATTGATTCTATATAAAACAGTAATTGTGTTAAAAAAAATATAAATTCTGATTTTATTCGTTAATTTCCGTTAAAAAATGGAATGCTCTAATTATTAAGGTGTACTTTTGATTTATGCGTAAAAAAGTATTTATACTTATAGTTGTTTTAATGAGCTTTTCTTTGATAGGAATTATAGCTGTTCAATTATTTTGGATAAATAATGCTGTTGAAAGTAGAAAAGCACAGTTTAAAAACGATGTTAAAATAGCTTTGGCAAATGTCTATGAAAAAATTAAAACAACAGAAGTAGATAAGTTTTATGAAGATTATGAACCAATTTTAAATAATGTTCAATTGGCTGATGGCGCTGAAATGAAAAATTATTTATTTCAACAATTAGATGAAAAAGGAAATAAGAAATTCACAATTGGTGCTACTATTTTAGAACAAAATTTTAAAATCCCGACAGGGTTTTTAGATAATGATTCTCTTGTTTTTAAGAGAATTACTACTAAAAAAGATTATTTTCAGGCAACCACTACCAAAAGAGAAGGCGATTTTTCTTTACATAAAAACGAGAATAGATTTTCTTTTACTAAAAGAGAAAAAATACTTGAAAAAAAATATCTTGAAAACTTTTTCACCTCCTATTTAAGTGTAAAACCATTAAATCAGCGTATTAGCAATAGAGAACTAAATACTATTATAGGTGATGAATTGCGTAAAAGAAATATAGATATAGATTATAAATATGGTGTGTATAATCGAGATGGTTTGGCAACAAAATTAAAATCAGGATATTATACTATTAACACCAAAGAGAGTTTGAGTTATCCGTTATTTACAGATGAAGAAGGAAATGTAGATTACAAGTTGTATGTTACGTTTCCTACTAAGAACAAACATATTTTAGCAGGAATTTCGAATATTTTACTGTTATCAATGTTTTTTATTGTGATTATTATTATTGCTTTTTCGAGCTCTTTGTATCAATTAATTCAACAGAAAAAAATATCAGAAATAAAAACAGATTTTATCAATAATATGACGCATGAGTTTAAAACACCCATTGCAACCATTAATTTGGCGTTAGATTCTATTAAAAATCCGAAGATTATTAATGATAATGAAAAAGTATTGCGCTATGTAAAAATGATTCGTGAAGAAAATAAACGAATGCATGCTCAGGTAGAAAATGTATTGCGAATCTCTAGATTAGAAAAAAATCAACTAGACATTAGTAAGGATGCAGTAGATATGCACGACATAATAGAAGATGCTATTACACACGTTAGTTTATTGGTAGATGATAGAAAAGGTAAAATAACCACAAAATTTACAGCATTACAATCCGAAGTTTTAGGGAACGAATTTCATCTAACAAGCGTAATTGTAAACATGTTAGAAAATGCGTTGAAATACTCTGAAGATGCTCCAGAAATAAAGATTGAAACAGAAAGTACCACAAAGTTTTTTATCCTAAAAATTAAAGATAAGGGCATCGGAATGAGTAAAAATGCTCAAAAATATGCGTTCGATAAATTTTATAGAGAGCAAAAAGGAAACATACACAACGTTAAAGGACACGGTTTAGGGTTGGCTTATGTAAAAGAAATTATAGAAAACCATCACGGAACAGTTTTTGTTGATAGTGAAAAAGGAATAGGAAGTACATTTACGGTAAAAATACCATTAATTTAAAATGATATATCATGGGAAGTAAAAAGATTTTATTAGTAGAAGACGATCCAAATTTTGGAACAGTTTTAAAAGATTATTTAGCATTAAACGACTATAATGTGACACATGCAAAAGACGGAATAGAAGGACTTATTATGTTTAAAAACAACGATTACGATTTGTGTATTTTAGACGTTATGATGCCCAGAAAAGACGGATTTTCGTTAGCACAAGACATTAGAGCTACTAATAAAGAAATTCCGATTATCTTTTTAACCGCAAAAACAATGAAAGAAGATGTGTTGCGCGGTTACCAAGTGGGGGCAGATGATTATTTAAACAAACCGTTTGATTCTGAAGTATTATTGCTTAAAATAAAAGCTATTTTACAACGTAAAGAATCTGATAAAGGAGCAGAATCAGAGCAATTTGAGTTTGCTATTGGTAAATTTGCATTCAATTCTAAGTTGAGACATTTGTCTTTTGACGGAGGCGAAAATCAAAAATTATCGCCAAAAGAAAGTAAATTATTACGCATGTTGGCACTACATAAAAACGACTTAATGCCAAGAGAATTAGCCTTAACAAAAATATGGAGAGATGACAACTATTTTACATCACGCAGTATGGATGTGTATATCGCTATATTGCGTAAATATTTATAATCTGATGAAAATGTAGAAATTTTAAACATACACGGAGAAGGATTTAGATTGGTAGAAAAAGCTTAAAACCTAAGTTCGCCCTAAGAAAAATTAACACAATAACCTCGTTATCAGAATAATTATGGTTTTCATCTTATTATAAATTCATTTTTTTGAACAAAATTTATGCTTTTTCGAGCAAAAACCCACTAAATACGCAATCTGCATCGCTAAAATTTTTTAAAGGAACTCGTTTCTCTAAAAAATTGTAGCTCACATCTCACGTATTTATTGAATTTTCACTTCGATTCTTATATAGAACTCAGGTTAAAAGTCCTTTTCAATAATTTCTATTGATTTATTATTATCCATCTTTATTATCCTTTCTAAGATTTTTTTATCTTGATTGCTGTAAAATTGATGACTTCCTTTTTGTTGCTGATGATGTAGTAATTCATTCTTTATTAAAACGGATTTGGTTTGATGTGCAACAGCTTCACCAGAATCTATAATCTGAATAGCATCTCCCACAATTTGTTTTATCTGCGGAATTAAATACGGATAATGTGTACATCCTAACACCAAACAATCTATCTTTTTTTTAACATAGGATGCAGGTATTTCTCTAACAAATCGGTCATTTGCTTTGTGTCTTTTTTTCCTGATTCGATTAATTCTACCAAACCTTCGCCAATTTGCTCAATAATTTTGATGTTATTTTGAAGAGAATTCGCTGTTTTTTCAAATAACTCGCTATTTAGTGTTCCTTTGGTCGCTAAAATTCCGATAACATTGGTTTTGGTTTGTAAACTTGCGGGTTTTATGGCGGGTTCAATTCCGATAAAAGGAACATCGTAATTGCTTCTTAAATAAGAAATTGCATTTGTAGTGGCAGTGTTACAAGCAACCACAATAAGTTTGCAATTTTTTTCTAAAAGAATTTCGGTATTTTTAATGCTTAAAGCGATGATTTCATCCGAAGATTTTTGTCCGTAAGGTGCATTTTTGCTATCAGACAAATAAATGGTGTCTTCATTGGGCAATAATGAAACAATTTCTTTCCAAATAGAAGTGCCTCCAATTCCTGAATCGAATATTCCTATAGGAAATTTTTGTTGTTTCATGGTAAAAATTAATATTTTTCTAAAGACCTAACAAATTCTGTTTATCCGCGTAGGAGGAGAACTTGTCAGGTATGATAATAGTATGAGCTCTCTATAATGAGATTGCTTCACTTTGTTCGCAATGACGTATTGTGTTGTCATTACGAAAGAGAAACGACTGCGGCAATCTTCTCAATAAAAAAAGATTGCTTCGTTACACTCGCAATGACGTTTTACAACGCCAAAGCCTGCTCTAAATCGGCAATTAAATCTTCTATATCTTCAATACCAATACTTAATCTAATCAATGAGTCTGTAATACCTAATTTATTTCTTTCAGGTTCTGGTATTGATGCGTGTGTCATTGTTACAGGATGATTTACCAAACTTTCTACACCTCCTAAAGATTCTGCCAAGGTAAAAACCTTGGTGTTTTCTAAAAAGGTTAGTGCAGCTTTTTTGCTTTTATCTTTCAATCTAAAAGAAAGCATTCCTCCAAAATCTTTCATCTGTTTTTTAGCAATATGATGATTTGGATGACTTTCTAATCCTGGGTAATAAACGGTCTCAATTTTATCGTGCTTGTCTAAAAAATCGGCAATTGCTTTTCCATTTTCGCAATGGCGTTGTAATCTTACCGCCATGGTTTTTATACCTCTTAACGCTAAAAAACTATCCATAGGGCCTGCAATTGCTCCTGCTGCAAATTGAATAAATTTGAGTTGTTCGTGCAGTTCATCATCATTTATCATTAAAGCGCCCATCACTAAATCTGAGTGACCGCCAATGTATTTTGTAGCCGAATGCATCACAATATCGGCTCCTAAATCTAACGGATTTTGCAAATACGAAGTCGCAAACGTATTATCTACCGCAGCTATTAAATTGTGCTCTTTGGCAATGGTGGTAATGGCTTTGATATCGGTTACTTTTAACAGCGGATTTGTAGGTGTTTCTAACCAAATCATCTTCGTGTTTTTGGTAATTGCTTTGGTTACATTTGCTGGATTGTTCATGTCAACAAACGTAAAAGTCAATCCGTATTTAGCAAAAAGACGTGTAAACATTCGGTAAGAACCTCCGTATAAATCATCGCCAGCAATAATGTGATCGTTCGGATTAAACATACGCATTACGGCGTCGGTTGCTGCCAAACCAGAACCAAATGCTAATCCGTATTTGGCGTTTTCTATGGCTGCAAAAGCATTTTCTAAAGCAGTTCTTGTAGGGTTTTCCCCACGAGAATATTCGTAGCCTTTATGAACGCCAGGGCTTTTTTGCACATAGGTTGATGTTTGGTAAATAGGTGTCATTACCGCTCCTGTTGCAGGATCGTGTTGTTGATTTCCGTGTATAACTTTGGTATTGAATTTCATGATCGGTTTTTCGTTTAAAATGTAAAATTACGTAACTATTCGCCCAAATTGAAAAAAACATAGACACAAATTTCACAAATTCCACAGATTTCTCTCATATTCAATATATTGTATTTAAAATCTCTATATTCTTAAATTCCACAGATTTTTAATTTGCTTCGCAAATTTTAATCAATGAAAATACAACTAATTAACACTGTGTTTTAAAAATTTCATGACTGAATAGCTGTAAAATTACACTAATTTTTTG
>CAMZMA010000033.1 GCA_947311815.1 uncultured Flavobacteriaceae bacterium | reverse complement strand
AGCCAAGGCTCCAAATATTGCCACAGCACCAACAAAGGTTGATACCAATGTAGCCCCAGTGTACGCAACTAAAATAACTGACAATGTTAGTCCTGAAATTGCTGCATAAACATAGAATAATATTTCTGCCAATTTTTCTGAAAGCTTGCTCATTCCCCACCGAATACCTACAAGTAAGGCAAGCTCAATCCCAACAATTCCATAATAAATAATTTTTGATGAAAAGATTGCATCAAACAATTGATTTCGCGGTGCAGTGTAAACCATTGCAAATGATACTAATGCTGTTAATAAAACCCCAATTGCCATTTTTGTATAAATTTTTGTAAAGAAGGCTCGTAGCCCTTCTGATTGATGTGTATGTTCCATATGAATTCATTATACTTATATTTTTGATTGAGTATACTGCAAATATGAAACAACTTGATTTATTGATTACAGATATTGCATCTAGCGGACACGGAACCGCAGAGCATCAAACCTATGGACTTGTGCATGTTTTAGGAGCTTTTCCTGGTGATAGGGTAATGGTATCAATCTATAAAACGATTGGATTAATTTCGTATGCTGAGATAGTTTCATTTAATGAATATTCACCATGGCGAAATACAAAACCAACAAAAAAACCTTTTTTTTCTGCAAATATGCCTTGGCAATATTTATCAATAGAGGCTGAAAATACCTATAAAGGAAAATTAGTAAGTGATTTATATGATGAATATTTAAATACAGATATCGAGATTGCTTCGCAAGAGGTCAATAGAGAACCTTTACTAATAACAGGATACCGAAACAAGGTCGCATACAGTTTCATGAACGTTGGAAAGAAAAAGGACCAGCTAGCTTTTGCCCTATACACACGTGGAATAAATGGCTCTGAAAAAATTCCACAAACAGAAAACTTGCTCGTTCACCCATTATTGGAAAAAGCAGGTAAACAATTCCTACAATTCTTTAATCAAAAAAATATTAGATTACGAGAAATAAAATATTTAATACTGCGTTATTCATATTTTGAAAACCGCGTTGTTGCCCACGTTCTTTTTCCAGAAGCAAATCGTAAAAAACTCCCCTTCAAAAAATCTGATTTAGAATTATTTATAAAAAATAAACCAGAAATTGCAGGAGTATCGGTTTCCCATTCTGAACGTGGTGTTCGTTCAGCCATAACGACAAAGGATTTTTATTCTGTTGGAAATATTGATATAACCGAACGAGTTTTGGATAAAAAATACAGTTATTCCCCAGCACTATTTTTTCAAATTTACCCAAAGGCTTTCGAGGAAATTCTAATCGATTTACGAGCAAAGATCTTAGAAATTAAAAATCACGATGAATTACCTGTATTAGATTTATTCGCAGGTGTTGGATTGATTGGGTTAGAGATTTCTGATTTGGTAAAACACGTTACTGGTGTGGAGCTCAGCTCTGCGTCAAAATATTACGCCCGAAAAAATGCCAAAAAAAATAATATTGATAATTACTCATTCATGGAGACTGATGTTGACGAAGCTTTATCACAAATAGAATCAGAACAAATTTTAATTGTTGACCCAACACGGGCAGGATTATCAAAACAAACCATAGAAACGATAATAGAACAGAAACCTGAATATATTTTCTATATTTCATGTAACCCAGAAAGCCAGTTTGAAAATTATCAAAGTCTTTCTGAGTTGTATGAAATAAAATTTATAAAATCATACAATATATTTCCAAAGACACATCATGTTGAGTCTATGATTGTATTAAGGAAAAAATAGAAAAACGAAAGCACTATAAAAAAATAGCAATTATTCGCTATTTTTTACTAGTTCACTTAACCAAACTTCCACAATATTTTTTAATTCATTTAATTCATCTTCATTTCTTGGTACATGATTACTTCCACTAATAATTTTAAATATTTTATTTTTAGAATTTATTTTGTTAAATAAATATTCTACACTCTCCAACGAACAAGAAGTATCTTTTTCGCATGCAATTAATAATATATTATTTTCAAAAACAAGATTTTCCTTTAATAGATTGTGATTTAATGACTCAATAATTATATCGTAAGGACTTTCTTTAAGTCTACCTGGTGTAGAGTATGATTCTTTAATAAGTACACCTTTTTCTTTCCATTCTTTCATTTCATCATTTTTGTATTTCATATTTGAATCAAACCAATATTTCCCAGAAACTACCGGAGCAAAAGGGATAGCAAAATCAACAACATTAGAGTTTCGCAATGCATAGCGTGCAGAGGCAAATCCGCCCATAGAATGACCTGAGACTAATAATTTCCCTGTAAACCATTCTTGTTCCAATACCCAATTTGTCACATCATCAAAATCATTTGCATGTAGACCTAATCGTGCATTTTTATACTCACCATCAGATTCACCGAATGAGTTTGGTGAATCAAAGTTAAAAACCTGAAAACCATTTATTAAAAAAGCTTTTTGCATCACTAAAATATGTTTTTCATTAACTGACCCACCATAACCATGCTGCAAAACAGCCGTTCCAATAATTTTATTTTCAGGCTTAGTCAAAATACCTACAATATTTTGACCTCTTCTATTTTTTAGATTTAGTTTTTGTGAGTTCATAATTTAATTATATTAAATATAAACAAAAAACCAACCTGAAAAGGTTGGTTTATTATTACTTAGATACATTATTTATGCATCTAATAATTTTTTCAAAGCCTTGGCTTTCGCCTCGGTCTTTGTTCGGCCAATGCCGTAAAACTCAACCTGCAGTGCAGGGTGAATTATCGTGGCATGGAACTTTGGAATTACTGTTGAAATATCAGTAATTTCAAATTTTGGATACTTGTCAAAGTACTCATGAAATTTTTCTTTCATTTCAACCCACTCATTATGTGGGATTAATTCCTTAAATTCGCCTTGGCGAATAATTTGGAATAAGGCTTCCGCAGCAAACGGAATTCCTTTAAATTGAACTTTTGTCGCTTTGACAGATTTGTTCAATTTTTGGGTTAATTCTGGATCTCCAATCACCTCGAAGGTGAATCGAGAAGATCCATTCATTTTTTTCCCAATTTTTATAAAGGTGATAGTTACCCCATCAAATTCATAATTAAAAAAATTTTTTCTTGCTGGGTTTATTCTGTTGTTTTCCATTTTTTAAAATGATTTATTTTTATCTCGATTTAATAGGGCTAGAGATTTTACCCTTAATGTACTTATTTAAGTAATATCTTAACATAATTAATATATATGTCAATATAATTAATTGAAACTTGCTTTTACAAAAGCATCAAACAATGGATGTGATGTTAGCGGTCGTGACTGCAATTCTGGATGAAACTGAACCGCAATAAAAAATGGATGTAATTTTTTATCTAATTCAATAATCTCTGGCAACAAACCATCAGGTGAATACCCTGAAATAATCATTCCGTTTTTCTCTAAAACATCTACATATTCTGGATTCAATTCATAGCGATGCCGATGACGTTCTGAAATTATATCTGTGCCATAAATTTTTCGCGCTAGACTCCCCCTTTTCAACACAGCATCACATGAGCCCAAGCGCATAGTTCCACCCATTTTCCCGTCAGCAATTTTTGAAACTTGGTCGGTCATTATTGTAATCATAGGTAATGAGTTTTTAATATTTTGTTCGTCGGATTCAGCATTTTTCAATCCACAAACATTTTGTGCAAATTCCACAGCGGCACGCTGCATTCCCAAACAAATCCCTAAAAATGGTATTTTATTTTTTCGTGCATACCCAATAACCATGTCCTTACCATCAATGCCATTATTACCAAAACCACCAGGAACCAGAATTCCATCGTATTTTTTCAAAACAGAAAGTTTTAATGTTTTATTCTCAAAATTACCTGCTGATATCCATGTCATATTTACCTGAATGTTCTGCGAATAGCCCGCATATTTCAGAGCCTCAATAACCGAAACATAAGCATCAGACAGCACAAAATCACCTGTGTTAAAATATTTACCAACAATGGCAATATTTACCATATTTTTCTGTTGCTTGCTTGATTTAACAAATTTTTTCCAATTGAGTTGGGACAATTTTGCTTGTTTATTCGATTTCTTTTTAAGTTTTAGTTTTTTCAACAAACGGGAATCAAGACCTTCATCTTGAAAATGTTTTGGAATATCATAAATAGAATCTAAATTTGGTGCTGAAATAATATCCTCTGAATGTAACATTGATGCAGCTGCAATCTTTTCCTTTCTTGGTTTATCCATTGAACGTTCTGCACGTCCAATAATAATATCAGGGAAAACACCAGACTCTTGCAATAGCCGAATTGCTTGTTGGGTTGGCTTTGACTTCATCTCGCCAAGAGTCGACGGAATAGGTAGATAAGAAACTAAAACAACAGCAACGTCATCGGGATTTTCACGTTTCATCATTCGGGCAGCCTCTAAAAATAAAATATTTTCATATTCTCCAACAGTCCCACCAATTTCAATAATAGTGATTTCTGCGTTTTGTTTTTTTGAAGTACGTTTTATCTGATCAATAACAGCCAATGGAACATGAGGGACAACCGAAACTGTTTTTCCATCATAACCGAGTGAGCGTTCACGATTGATAACCTGCTGATAAATTGAGCCTGTGGTCATATATGAATCGCGTGTTAATGTTCTATCCAAAAAACGTTCATAGTTTCCCATATCTTGGTCAGTCTCATATCCATCAGATAAAACGAATGTTTCGCCATGCTCAACGGGATTCATCGTTCCTGCATCTATATTTACATATGGGTCAATTTTTACTGCTGATACAGAATACCCTGCGTGTTGTAGAATTTTCCCCATTGATGATGCGGAAATCCCCTTTCCAACACCAGACATAACACCACCAACAACGAATATATATTTCTTTGTCATATTTATTTTTTGTTTTCATAGTTT
>CAMZMA010000032.1 GCA_947311815.1 uncultured Flavobacteriaceae bacterium | reverse complement strand
TTTGTAAATTTTTCAGATTTTTCTTCTAAAATTTTATTGGCTAAATTCTCGAATTCTTTGGTAAATTTTTCTTGTAATTTTTCTACTTCCTGTTTGTTTTCATTCAGTTTTAACTGTAAATTTTGTAAATCGGCATCTTGACGTGTGTTTACAGCAATCAGGAAGTAGAAAAATTACAAGAAAAATTTACCAAAGAATTCGAGAATTTAGCCAATAAAATTTTAGAAGAAAAATCTGAAAAATTTACAAAAACTAATGAAAAAAATATTCAGAATATTTTACATCCACTACAAGAAAAAATAAAACTTTTTGAAGATAAAGTAGATAAAACGCACAAAGAAAGTATCGATTATCACGCAGCTTTACGTCAGCAAATAATTGGTTTAAAAGAGTTGAATTTACAAATGAGTAAAGAAACTCTCAACTTAACAAAAGCCTTAAAAGGCGATAGTAAATTACAAGGAAATTGGGGCGAATTAGTGCTAGAGAGAGTGTTGGAAAAGTCTGGACTAGAGAAAGATAGAGAGTATTATGTACAACAAAGTTTTACGAATGAAGAAGGGAAAAGAATTTTACCTGATGTGGTAATTCATTTACCTGATAATAAAAAAATGGTGGTAGATTCTAAAGTTTCATTAACCGCTTATGAGCAGTTTGTAAATGCAGATGATGAAACCGAAAAAGCACAATTCTTAAAAGAACATCTAAGCTCTTTAAAACGCCATGTAGAACAATTATCAGAAAAAAAATACGAAGATATTTATAAAATTGAATCGCCCGATTTTGTATTACTTTTTGTACCGATAGAACCTGCTTTTGCCGTGGCTTTAAATGCAGATACTAATTTGTACAACAAAGCCTTCGAAAAAAATATTGTCATTGTGACTCCTACTACTCTTTTAGCTACTTTACGTACGATTGATACCATGTGGAATAATGAAAAACAGCAACGAAATGCCATAGAAATTGCACGACAAGCAGGTGCTTTGTATGATAAATTTGACGGTTTGTTAAAAGATTTAATCGGAATTGGAAAAAAAATAGATGCTTCTAAATCAGACTACAATGCAGCAATGAATAAATTAGTTGACGGACGAGGAAATTTAATTAGCAGTGTAGAGAAACTTAAAAAAATGGGTGCAAAAGCTAAAAAAGCACTACCTCAAAACATTATTGACCGTGCCAGTGAAGATGAATAGGTCTCATTAATTTTTCTGACTTTACTTCGTTGTTATTCAATAATCTACTGTAGTAGATAAGATAGTTGCTATTTCATGTAAAGGTATTCGTTTGAAATTTAAAATATCGCTCCGACCTTATTGGGGGTTAAAATAGATGGTTACTTAAAATAGTTCACTTACTTTTGCAATATGAATCCATTTAAAGAATTAAAAGACACGCTTACTCAAAGTATACAAAATAATAATTTTGTAAAATTAACTTTGAGTAAACCTATTAAAAAAGGCGATGGTTTGCCGAATGTATATGTACGTTTAATAAAAATAAAAGAAACCGAAATGTTTCAGTTTACGTACAGATACACCACAAATGATCAAGTTAAAAACTACACTTTACAAGAAACAATTAACGAATTAGAAGTCTTGTTGATGGATAATTTTAGAGCCGCTACTTTATTTACTTTGTCTAACGATTTATTGGTGTTTGTCTCTAAAAAGAAAAAGGTTTCGTACAAAATAAACGCTCCAAGCTTTAAAAACAAATTACCAGAAACACATGACAAGCCTAAAGAACGGATTGCTTCGGGTAGTTATTTGCAGTATTTGGGTGTTACGGATAACAACGGAAAAGTCATTCATAAAATGGCAGATAAATACCGTCAAATCAATAAATATTTAGAAATTATTGAGGGATTGCTAAAAGCTACTAAATTACCAAAACATATTAAAATTGTTGATATGGGTTCGGGCAAAGGCTATTTAACTTTTGCTTTGTACGATTATTTAATGAATCACAAAAAATACGATGTCACCGTAACAGGTATTGAGTTAAGAGAAAGTTTAGTGAATTATTGCAATGATATCGCCCAAAAATGCGATTTTAAAAAGCTGAATTTTGTAGCGCAACCCATACAAGAATATGAAAATAATAAGATTGATATTCTTATTGCTTTACACGCTTGCGATACCGCCACAGACGATGCTATTTTTAAAGGATTATCTGCTCATGCCGAATTAATTATTACCGCTCCGTGTTGTCACAAACAAATTCGTCAGCAAGTAAAAGGAATAGAGCAGGAGAGTCCGTTGTTAAAATACGGAATTTTTAAAGAGCGTCAGTTCGAAATGGTTACCGATACCATTAGAGCTTTAATTTTAGAAAAAAACAACTACAATACCAAGGTGTTTGAGTTTATCAGTAATGAACATACCCGTAAAAATGTGATGTTGGTAGGCACAAAATCATCCAAAAAAACGGATGTAGTTAAAATTGATAAAAAAATTGATGCCTTAAAAGAAGCCTATGCAATTCAGCATCATTATTTAGAAACCTTATTGTAATTAAAAATAGACTCTAAATAAAAAGTTAGGTGTTAATCCTATGGAATGATTTTTAAGAATTTGGACAGTGTCATCAAGAGCATTATTACCAATAAATTCTACATTTATTAAGTTTTTGTTATTGTAAACATTTCGTATAGAAAGGCCTACTTTTCCTCTAATAGTACTCTTTTTAGAAAATATAAAATTATAGGTTGATGAAATATCTAAACGATGATACGTTGGTAATGTTTCTGTATTTATCCCATGAAAATAGGCAGTCCCATTTGCATCATAATCTAAATCGGTTAGCGGTTTACCAGATCTAATTTTCCATCCTAAAGAAATTAAAAATTTATTTATTTTGTAGCTAGATGAAATGTTTAAGGAATGCCTTATTTCGGTATTTGCAGTAAAAGAGTCATTATTATTTAAGTTTTCATAGTTGTTATGTACATCTAAAAAAGAGTAGTTAATCCATGTTTTAAAACGGTTACTAAAATCATTTTTAAGGTAGAAATCTATTCCGTTTACACGCTGTTCACCGATGTGAAACGAGTTGTCATTCGGATTTAAAAAACCTAAAGATAAAGCGGTAATTCCTGTTGTTCTTTTGCTATAAAAATCTACATCAATCGTTAATCTATTTTTGGTATAAGTAAGTCCGCTAGAAAGATGAATACTATTAATAATAGGGAAATTTTTGGCATCGGCTAAACGCCATAATTTACGCTCTAAAGACAAATCACTTAACACGGTTTCATCAATTTGACTGATAATTTGATTTTTCACCTCGCCCGTAAATTGCCATTTAAAATGCGTATTGATGTCTTTATTGATAATCAATCTAGGTTCAAATCTTACGGCATTTAAAGTAGTGTAATAGTTAATTCTACCACCTAAATACACATCAAAAGTATTTTTTTTAAAATGATAGCCACTAAAAACCGAATGTGTATTTACATGGGCATTGTCTTTGTCTAAAATATATAAAATGTCTTTTTGTTCTTTAAATAAAAAACGAACATCTTTATAAGTATCTTGATATCCAAAAGTGATGTTTTTATTTTTTGAGAACGTTTTGGTAAATGAGGTAGAAAATAACACATCTGAAATTCGGTTTTCCTTAGAAAAATCAGAAAAAAACGCGTTATTTTTAATGGTTAAAAAATCGTAATTTAATCGATAATTAGATAAACTTATACTTGTTTCTTGCTTTAAATCATCGCCCCATATTTTATACCAAAAAAGACTGTAACCATCATTTTCTGTATCTAACCTATCTGTAAAAGAAGCGTTTTCATCTGTTTTAGAGTATTCGTTTTCAAAATCATTGTCAATATGTATTAAACTCAAAGAAAGCTTATTGTTTTTGTTGAGTTTATAATTGAATTTAAAATGATAATCTTTAAAGCTAAAAGTCTCATTATCAATATTACTATTTTGATATACTTTTGTTTCGTATTTGTCAAAAGTAGCGGTTTCTATAAGTCCGTAATAAGATTTTCTAAAAGAGGTTTGAACACTTAGTTTATTTTTGATGATAGGGAATTCTAATAAAATATCGGCATCAACGCCATTAAAACCCGTTTCTAATCTAGGTTTTAAAGCAATGTCATTTGTCGTAGTAATATCGATGACACTAGAAATACGGTCGCTAAATTTTACATCGGTTCCTTTATTGTAAAAGGTGATTTTTTCTGCAACATTAGGATTAAATGCAGACACCATACCAAATAAATGACCATTATGATAAATGTTAATACCGTCCCAAATAATTCTGTTTTGATCTGATGTGCCACCTCTTACCGAAATACCTGTAGCAGTCTCATCAATACTTACAACACCAGGTAATTGTTGTATGCTTTCTATAACATCTGCCTCTATTAATCCGGGTAATAAACCAATTCTTTTAGGAGATAGTTTAAAAGTTGCGTCTTTATTTTTAGTAATTCCTTTGGTTAAATATCCTTTTACAACAATTTCGCTTAAATTTTTTCTAAAACTTTTTGTTACGTAAATGTATCTTTTATTAAGCTTGTTAAATTTTATATGAAGGATAAAAGAGAGTTCAAAGAGTACATCGTCTAAGGTTCTGTTTTCTTTGGCAAGTGTTATGGTTTTGTTTTTAAGTAAATCTGACGAATAAGAGAATTTTACATCAAATAATTTTTCTAAGTTTGTAAGAGCTACACTAGCCTTTGTGTTTTTAAATTCGACCCTTTTAAGTGTATTTTCTTGTGAAAAAAGCACATAGGAAATGAGTAGAAAAAGGATTGTTACTATATTTTTTTTCATTTAGGGTGTTTTCTAAGGCATAAAAACTACTCACTTAATACAATTTTGTTGCCAGAAATTGTATATTTAATGTTCATTGGCTTGAATACAGATGCTAACGCAACCGTTAAGTTTTTATTGTCAAAACTCCCTGTAAAATTAACTGTTTGATCTATGTTTTTTCTATCAATACTAATATTGAATTGACTTTCTAATTCATCAATAATAAACTCTAAAGGCATGTTATTAAAAGAACTTTCGCCAGCAATCCATTTAGGATTTGTGTCTTCTAAAGACCATTGTTTTTCTGTACCTCTAATAAAAGTTACCGCTTTTCCTGGAGTTAATACTTGTTGGCTATTTGTAGTGATTACTTTTACCTTACCTTCATAACAAATAACGGTAAAATAATTTTTCTTTGTGTTTACATTAAATTGTGTTCCTAAAACAGTAATGTCGCCATTTTTGGTTTTAACTGTAAAAGTACTTCCTTTGGTTACTTTAAAATACGCTTCGCCATCTAAAAAGATTTCTCGCTTGTTTTTCCAATCTGTTTTGTTGTATTTTAAGGTGGATTTTGCGTTTAAAATCACTTCAGACCCATCTAATAGCGCAATGGTTTGTTGTTCACCAAAGCTAGCATTAATAATAGTTTCTGTACTAGAAAAGTTATTATAAACACTAAAAAATAATAAAAAAGCTGCGGCAATAGAGACTGCCCATTTTGTATATAAAGAAATCACTTTTGTTTTCTTTGGAGCCTCAATTATTTTTTTAGGCAATTTATTTTTTATTGCTTGTAGAGTGGTATCCATAGACGCTTCTAATTCGCTTATCACATCAAAACTAGTTTTTAGTTTTTGATATGCTAAAAAATCATTGGCAGTAATCAATTCTTTAAGTTGTATGTCAGACAAGTTACCTTCTAGCCATTCAGCTAAATAGAAATCTTGTGTATTTGAAGTAATTTTTTCCATCATTTTATACTTTTATATAACTAAAACGAATCTGTTTTAATTTACCCTACCTTTTTTTAAATATCTCTCCCTAATTTTTTTCTCATCACTATTAATGCGTTGTGCATTCTTTTTTCTACTGTTTTAATAGAAATATCTAATTGGGTGGCAATTTCTTTGTATTTCTTTTTTTCTATTCTACTTAGTAAAAAAACCTCTCGTTGTTTTTCAGGTAAATCGGCAATCATTTTTTCTACCTGAACTAAAAACTCTTCTTCAATCATTAAAAATTCTGGCGATTCCGTTTTGTTGTAGTTTACAAAACCATCCTGATGCGCTCTCACCACTTTTTCGTGTTTTTTAATATCTAAAAAAGCATTATTTGCCAAAGTATACAGATAACTTTTAACTTTACTATAAGTTACTTTATGGCAATTGGTCCAAAGTTTAATAAAAGTTTCTTGTAAAACATCTTCGGCAGATTCCATATCTCTAAACTTAAAATATAAAAATCGCTTTAAATCTTTAGCGTAGGTATTAAAGACACTGTCATACACTTTTGTGTCGCAAATATTTTTTGTTAAATCGCTCATATATAAAATTTCTACTAAGTAATGTTAGGGAAATGATATCGCTAAATTATCTATTAATTAGTTGCTACACAAATAAAAGAAGGTTTTTTGATTGTTTTATCGATAAAATTTAAGGCTATATATATAAGGTGTAATTTTTTGTCAAAAAATAAAAATTAAAAAAAAGGAGGGTATTTTAAACCTTCTTCGTTTTAGATATGTAAACACGATACAACAATCACAATTTAAAAAACATATCATGAAAAATTTAAACACAATCACAATGAAAAATATAAGA
>CAMZMA010000031.1 GCA_947311815.1 uncultured Flavobacteriaceae bacterium | reverse complement strand
TTTAAAGTATTGTCTTTTGAACCATCATCTATACAAATAATTTCAATTTCTTTTAATGTTTGATTTATGATGCAGTCTAAACTATCTGCAATGTATTGCTCTACGTTGTATGCTGATAGTGTTATGGAAACTTTAGGTTGTATTTTCATCTGTTATATTTTTCTTTTAACCCTAGCAGGAATACCCATTACCAGACTATTAGGTGGTATATCTTTAGAGACAACACTTGACGCAGCAATTACCGTGTTTTCACCAATTGTAACACCTGCAAGAATAACAACATTTGTTGCTAACCATACATTATCTTTAATAATAATTGGAGCTTTACTGTGAATTCTTGGATTTTGTTCTAAAATTAATTTACCTGTATGTATCTGGACATTTGATGAAAGATGTACATCTTTACCAATTATAACTTTGTCTCTACAGTTTATATGAACACCTTCATTTATTGTTGTTCTCTCTCCAATTTTTAAATTAACAGCATTTACAACAGAAAATCTACCATATGAAATAACATCTCTTCCTATTGAAGCACCTAAAATTTTAAGTTTTTTAATTCTCAATTTATTACTATAGAATAAATACTTATGATATATTGTTTGAATAATTTTCATTATAATATCCTTTTAATTGCATGTTTAAAGTTAACAATCTTTTCATTAAAAGAAAAATCTTTATTAAAACTAACATTTTTAATATAATAAAAAAGTTTACTACTAGTATTAAACAATTTTTCTAGATGCTTGTGCTTTCTTTTTGATCTTTCAATTGTTCTCATTGATTTGTCATATATATATCTATTAATAAAGTTTAACTCTCTTGCTCTTTCTAAATCAACTTTCCTTTGATATATTATACCACTATATTCTTCAGTATTAATTTTAGAAGATAATGAACTTGAAATTCTTCTATATTTAACACCAATACTATTAGTATGATACAAATCACCTAATAGTAATGCCCTAAAAACTAAATTAGAATCTTCTACACCGCAACTAGGATCTAAAGCACCAAATTGTTTGAAAATATCTTTTTTATATGCTCTAGAAAAACCGAGTAGTGGTATGGGTTTATTATTGTAAAAATTTGCTAAAGAAAAAAATTTAGGTATTCTCTTTAATTTGTGTTTTAATTCTCTTCCTCTTTCATCAATATTAATATAATCCATACTAACAGAATAAATATCAGGATTATCTTTAAATATTTTAATAGTATCACTCACCCTATTTGGTAGAGAAACATCATCACCAGCAGCTAATAATATTATGTCTCCATTTGCTAACTCGTTAAACACTTTATTAACATGATTAATAAGACCTAAATTCCTTTTATTTTTGTTTAAAATAATCTTATGCTCTCCCTTATATTTTTTTGTGATTTCCTCAATAATTTCATAAGTATTATCTGTTGAATAATCATCTGAAAGAATAATCTCCAAAGGAAAATAATTTTGGGAAAGTACACTTTCAATTGCTTCTTTAATATATTCCTCTTGATTGTATGTTAAAAGAGCCAATGTTACATTAAATTTTTTCATTTATTTTTTATATATATATTATTATAAACTCGATTAGCAAAACAATTCTATAAGTGAATAAATTTGTGAAAATGCACTAAAAAATAGCTTCTTTTATAAACCGCTCTTAATTATATTTCATTGTCTTTTTTTCAAATTTATAAATATTTCTTTTAAATTTATTTTTTTATCTAATTCTATGTATGAAATTCTTCCTGAAATCACTATAAATATTAAACCAATGAAATACACCAAATAACCGTCTATCAATTCAATGATTAAAAAACACATTAAGCCTAAAATAAATTGCTGTACAAACAACTTTATTAATTCTTTTTTTAATTTAAAATTAAAATTGTAATAAGCAATAAAATATACCTGTAACAACACCAAAATATAACTAATAAAAAATGAAATACCTAATCCATTTAATCCTCCATATTTATAACCAAGAATATTAAATAATAACATATAAGCATTTGAAATTAACTCACTCCAAAAAAAAAGTTTAGAAGCTCCTTTAGCTAATAATATAAACCCTATAGCCCAACTTACAGATTTAAAGTACATCCCTAAAGCTGCCCAATGTATCATACCATTTATAGGAACGAATTTAGAAGAGTAAAATCCAATAATAATCCAATTTATAAATATTAAAAAAACAGTTAAAATAGGCGCTATAATTAATATTCCTATCTCAGCTTGTTGGTTTATTAAATTGTTTGTTTTTGTTTCGTCATTAGTAACTGCTGAAAGTCGGGGATAATAATCAGTTCCCATAGCAGAGAAAATTAAGCCTACATATGTACCAATTATTGAAAAACCCGCAGTATATAAACCAACATCATTTAAGCCACCTGTATTACTAATATAAATACGTACTATATAGGAAGCCCCTAATGTAATAAAGCCACTTAGACTTAACATAAAACCCATTTTAAGCATTGACTTACCATCAATTAGTATTTCTTTATTTGAAACACTTACTTTTTGAATCTGTATTTTTCTTGCATAAAAAATTGCTACAAATAAAGTGATAAAAGATGTTATTAATAAGGCAGGAACTATTCCGTCTAAACGCCAATAATAATAAATAGGAAAAGACACTACAAGACCTAAAGTAGCACTTATTATATTTGCCTCAGCTAAATATCTTAATTTTCTCATTCCTTGTAGGAGTACATTTTGCGAACTAGTTAGTTGCTTAAAAAGTAATGTTACAGATAACCAAATAAAGCCTAAGGTATACTTATTGTTTCCAAAAGTAAGTTGACTTAACCAAGGAGAAAGAATTAAAGTAACTATTGCTCCTAATAAACCTGTACCCCAAACCAATTTACGGAACACAGCTACAATTTTAGAAATTTTCACTTCATCACTTGTTCTGTGAGCTTCTGCAATGTCCTTTACAGCACTAATACCTAAACCAAAATTAGTAAGCATGCCAATCATCCTTATTGTAGAATTAAACATCCCAGCAATCCCCATACCTGTAGGTCCTAATAGTATAGCAATAACTTTCGATCTTACTATCACAATAAGTATATTAAACACCTGTACACCACCAAATAACGAAGTGGCTTTTAAAATTTGCTTATACTCTTGTTTACTATTTGACATTATAAAGTTTTAATAACTTTTGCAGGAACACCTCCAATAATTACATTTTCACGAAAAGTTCCTGAAACAATAGCGCCTGCTGCTATTATTGTGTTTTTACCTATAACAGAATTTTTTAAAATAATAACATTATTTCCTATCCAAACATTTTGTTTTATTTTTATTGTGCCGATTGAGCCTATTTCTTTTCTTTTATCTGGTTGGATTCCATGAGCCTCAAAATCCATTATCGTAACATTTTGACCTATCATAACATCATCACCAATATCAATAGAATTTGCAGCGCAAATAAAAATATTATTATTGGTATGAATATTGTTTCCAAATAAAATTTTTGAGCTATCAAATCTTGGTTGTATTTCAATACTTCCTCCATAATTAAAACCACCAGCTTTATATCCAAAATGACATTTTCCTTTAAAAATAATAGACCCCTGACCTGTGAAAAATATTTTTTGTGCAGGATTTTTTATATTTTTAAAATTAACAATAGTTGTTTTTTTAAAAATAAATAAAAAATTGGGTAAATACAAGAAGAACATTAACTTATAAAGCTCTAAAAATTTATAATAGATGTAAACTAATACTTTTTTCATACAAATTTATTAATAATACTAATGATTTTATTTATACCATCATCTGTCATCACCGAACTAACAGGCAAACTCAAAACCTCCTCATGAATATTTTCCGTAATAGGAAAACTTAACGGATTGTACTCTTTATAAGCTTCTTGTTTATGTGGTGGTATCGGATAGTGAATCAAACTTTGAATCGTGTTAGTTGTTAAATAACTTTGCAATTTAGCTCTTTCTTTGGTTCTAATTACAAAAAGATGCCAAACATGTTC
>CAMZMA010000030.1 GCA_947311815.1 uncultured Flavobacteriaceae bacterium | reverse complement strand
TCAGGTTACGACAATGTTTATTTTGTGTATTAACTTTCATATTTACAACTAATTGCGGCATGCACTATATTTTTTGTTGTAGTTGGTTACTTATATTAATTATTAATTTTCTTGTATTTTCGTATAAAGTATAATTTTTTTCTACAAACTCAATTGCTTTATTAATTGCTTTAATTGATTCCTTTATTTTCTCTTTATATTCTTCATTATTTTTATTTTTATAATCTATAGCTTCAACTATTTCAAGGACTGATTCTGTATGGTCTATTTCAGCATATAGTTTATTATTTTTTTCGTCTTCCATATCTAATTCTTTAAATAAGTCAGATGTTAAATGACGTATCTTATCTAATAAATCTTTCCTTAAATCTTCTATTTTAGAATATCCAAAACCTTCTATTTTAGATAATTCAATAATTTCATTTTTCTTTTTATTTTCATTTTTGTATTCTTTTAAAATAAAAATTGTAATTACATATAATTTCAAATTTAAAAGCGAAATCATATTACCTATAATATATTTTCTCAGTTTTACATCTTTCGATTTTAAAATATATTCATATTTACCAATAGCTTCATTTACGTTATTAATTATATTGGAATTTATTTTTTTGAAAGAAACATTATCCTTTAAATCAGGTTCATCATTTTTTATATATTTATTGTAATATATCAGTGATTTTGAATGATAAAATCTAGGATCAGTAGTATTTTCTTTTATTCCTTCATTTGTAAATTTTAATGCTTTTTCTAAATTATTAACTCTTCTGTAAAACCACGATAAAATGTAAATGTATTCCGATAATTGACTAATTTCTTTTTTATCCTTCTGTTGTATTTTTAAAGCATAATAAGATTCTTCTAACAGTAAAAGAATTTTTTCAATATTATGTTCTGATTTATGATTTAATAAAATCAAAACAAAAGCTTTTATTAATATTAAATTTTCTTGATCTTTAATATTGTCTTTCGCTTTATTTTCTATTAATAATTTAAATAAATCCGTTAGTTTACTTTTATTATTATCCCTATAATTTTTAGGTTTGATAAGGAAATCTAAAATTTTATAATAGTCTTCAAAATTAATGGGATTATTTAAAAATAATAATAATGGTATATGATGAAAAGTTCCGTTGACATAATCATTGCCACGTGCAATCCCTGATAATTCATTTTCTTTAAAGTGCTCTTCAATTGTATCTGATAAGTCCTTATGAAATAATAAATTTATTGCAAGGTCAGAAGTGATATAAGGTATATTTTGATTTTTTATTATTTTATATAAATTTTCGAATTCTTTCTTTAATTTTTCTATATTTTTATCTTTAAGGTCTTTGATAAATTTTTCTATTTTTTCTTGATATTCGTTTGTTTGATTTATTAGGTAACCTAAATTCTTGTTTTCAAAATTATCTATTATAGTGTCGTATGCTTTTTTAATGATATCAATTGCCTCGTTTTCTGGGTGTTTATGTATTAATTCTCCCAATGTTATATCATTATTGTTTTCAAATATTGTTTTTAAACTATTTAATTGTGCTTGTTTATTTTTAATATTCTGTAATACAAAAAGGAAAAATGAATGTTTTGGTTGTCTGAAAAAATGATATTCGGGTTTGTCTTCTAATTTTGGTATTTTTTCTTTTATATTATCAAGTTTAAAGAACTCTTTGGATTTATTTGCATTTGAAAAGTAATAAAAAATGTATTTTTTTTGAATAGTTTCTTTATTAATATAACATAAACGTTCTATTACTTTAATATCTCTAATGGTGTTTATTAAATTACCACGTGTAAAAGTTTTTTTTCCTTTTTCCACTTGAATATCATACCACTCTTCAAAAGCTTTCTTCCACCATTTAAGCTCTTTTTTACTTTGAATGAAAGTTTCTTTGAAAAGATTGTTATCAGCATCGTCTTTAAAAGATTCAATCTGCAATCTATCATTTATAACATCATTAAAATCTTCAAAAATTGGTTTTGAAGATAGTGCAACAGCTAATAAAAATGAATAATTATTTACAATATTATCTTCAATGATTATATTATTATTTAAACTTATATCAAATAAATTTTTCTTTTTTTTCGCATTATCAACTATATATTTTCGAATTTCAATTTCAAGTAGTTCGAGTTCATACCCATACTCATCCATAATTATTGGATTGTATTTTCCAAAAACATACTCATAGGCTAATTTATTATCTCCAATATCATCCATTGATGGGGTTTTATCAAAATATTTGCCTAATGGGAAAGTGTAATCTATAACATCAGCTGTATCTATAACTAATCTAAATTTATAACCTTTTTTTTCTAAATCAAGGTCATTTATTAATAGATCAATGTCTTCTAATTTTATGTTATTTATAAATTTCATTTATGCTGCATTAATAATTGTTTTTTTTTCCTTGTCAGTTGTTATCTTTATGTTCGCTAGGTATTTATTAAGCAAACTTGTAAATAAATTTGAAGCATCAAATTTAATATAATGAGAGTGTAGTCTTTTAAGTAAATCTGCAATTTCAGAATTAGGAATATATTCATCTTTAACTTGTACTGTCAATATTTCTACTGCATTATAATAACTTATATTATTTGGAATATTGTTAATAATATTGTTATATATAAAATTATCATCTATTTTGTTATCATTATTCTTTATAGAAAAAGCCAATTTATCAAGAAACGTAATCTCAAAATTTGTAATATTTTTAGGTGTAGTTTCATTGTAAAGGCTTAGTGTAGTGATAAAAAGAACTAATATAAATAAAGCTACAAGTATGAGAGATATTGAAATTATTACATATAAAACATCCATAATCAAAAAATATTTTTAAATAAATTTATAATATTACTTCCTTGATTTAAAAGAATAATGGAAGCTACAAAAAACATAATAAAGCCTATAAAATTATGCATAACAAGCGGAAAAAAATTCTGTAATGTCTTTTTCATTTTTGCTAAAAAATTTATTTTACCTTCTATTTTATTATTTACTGATAGATACTTATTTTTGTAAAAAACAGTAACTATCAGTAATAAAAAGTAAAATATAAAAATTACAGAAGATATTAACATAGAGTTAGTATTGTTTATATAATATAACTTGATAATATAATCACTTCCAAAAAACGAAAAAGAAGTAATAATTAAAGAAATTCCAATTAATGCTAATTCTAAACCAAAAGAATGCAGTTTTTTATTATATCCTAAACAGTTTTCATTATCTTTATTTTGAATTGCTTTGAATGATAATCTATTAGTAATCATAACAACGAATGTTATTGATAATTCCATAACTATTATCATAATTAATGCTATTTTTTGTTCCATAAGTCTTATTTTTGAATTCAGGTAATGATTTTTTAATCAACTACAACGGTTTGTGTAAGATTAGTAATGGTTAAGTACGCAAGGATTTTCCGATAGGAAAATCCTTTGTAAGTATGCCGATACTTTTAATTTTACACAGACCAAATTATTAATTTTACACCTTGTTAGCAAATGTTTTACCAATCATCTTTTTTATTTTTTAATCCTAATATATGATTTTTTAATTCATTATTTAGGCTGTTAAAATAGTCCGCTATTTCAGGGAAATATTTGTAAACTTTCCTTATTCCTTTTTTATTGTAAAAAAGATTAGTTTTGTCCAACCCTAGATTAAACCAACCTGTTGAATGTAAATATTCAAGATTTATCACATCAAATTTATATTTATTGTTTTTAAAAGAAATTTCAACTAAATAACGTGCAGGATTACAAGATTTATTACTAAAAATATTAAAACAAACTAAGTTGTCACTTGATCCTTCTATCCGAATTAAATTATTCTCGATTTTAGTCTGAATTACCTCTTCTGGGTTTTTATATGTCAACTTTATCCATTCAATAGTTTTTTTATAAAGTTCTGATTGGTTTTTATTATCACATTTAGTTACTATGAAATCGGTAAATCCTTCTTTTACAAATTCGAATTTAATTTCTTGACCGATGGCATTATTTGTAATTCCAATTAAAATGATAATACTTAAAATTATTTTTTTCATCTCTTTCTGTTTTTAATATTTGCTAACGGTTAGGCTATGCCTTGTTGCGTTTATTTTGCTCAAAGTTAATAAAAAAATACGAAACTTCAAATTTTGCGAGTATTTTTCCGCGAGGAAAAATAACCAAGCAATGAGGTATAACCATTGTTGCAAGTTGTAG
>CAMZMA010000029.1 GCA_947311815.1 uncultured Flavobacteriaceae bacterium | reverse complement strand
GAGAGAGAGAGAGAGAGAGAAAGAGAGAGAGAGAGAGGGAGACACCTTGATTAAGCATTTCTGAAATTGTGTATCTTTGTTATTTGGTTATTTGACTCATAATATAAATTTTTGGACGAAGCCACAAAATTAGAAAAATATCCATTCGGAAAGAAAAAGGGACTCTGTTCCTATTTCTTCTGAAAAAATATAATCAAATAATGACTTCAAAAAAGTCGCATTTATTACTTGAATTTAAGATCATAAATATGAGCAAGAAAAGTATTCCTAATTTTTTCATTGTAAAAGTTGGTTTTAAAATGCTAAAGATAGTTAAAAATTTCACCAAAAATATTTCGTAATTTTACAAAAAATATTTTTCAGATGGATTTATCACTCATTCCCAATATCAAACACCTAAACAGTAATAATTTTTTTCTTTTGGCTGGTCCTTGTGCTATTGAAAGCGAAGAAATGGCACTTAGCATTGCCGAAAAAGTAGTAAAAATTACCGATGATTTAAAAATCCCGTACATCTTTAAAGGAAGTTTTAAAAAAGCAAACCGTAGTAGGATTGATAGTTTTACAGGTATTGGCGATGAAAAAGCACTAAAAATCCTTAGAAAAGTATCCGAAACTTTTCACATTCCTACGGTAACCGATATCCATACAGAAGAAGATGCAAAAAAAGCAGCCCAATATGTAGATGTATTGCAAATACCCGCATTTTTAGTGCGTCAAACCGATTTGGTAGTTGCAGCAGCCAAAACAGGAAAAGTTGTCAACTTAAAAAAAGGACAATTTATGAGTCCGTCTGCCATGAAACACGCCGTAAAAAAAGTAACCGATTCGGGCAACAATCAAGTAATGATAACCGATAGAGGTACCATGTTTGGCTACCAAGATATGGTGGTAGATTTTAGAGGAATTCCAGAAATGCGTACCTTTGCTCCTACCGTTTTAGACGTGACACACTCGTTACAACAACCCAATCAAACCAGTGGTGTAACTGGCGGAAGACCAGATATGATTGAAACAATTGCAAGAGCTGGTGTGGTAAATAATGTAGATGGTTTGTTTATAGAAACTCATTTTGATCCTTCTTGTGCAAAAAGCGATGGCGCAAACATGTTACATTTAAACCATTTAGAAAGTTTGTTAACCAATTTGGTAACGATTAGAAAAGTGGTCAATAACTTGTAATGATTTTAACCACCCAAAGACTAACATTAACAAAAGCTACCTTAAAAGACGCGCCTTTTTATTTCGAGCTATTTAACGATTCTGATTGGATAAAATACATCAACAATAAAAACCATAAAACGGTACAAGATACCGAAAATTACTTACAAGAAACACTTCCTAAAATGAACCAAAACGGACTGGGGTTCTTTACTGTTTCTATTACAAAAACACAAGAAAAAATTGGTGCAGCCACTTTATTACAAAGAGATTTTTTAGATTTTATCGATATCGGTTACGCCTATTTACCCAAAGGGCGCGGAAAAGGATACGCCACAGAAGCTACTAAAAAAATACTAGAATATTGTAAAACCAGCCTCAACGTAAAAAAATTAAATGCACTTATAAAACCTAAGAATACTAGTTCTATCAAATTAATTAAAAAACTCGGTTTTCAATTTGAAAAATGTGCTATATATTTTGAAGGTACTGAAAAAGATAATTTGTATATCTTTGACTTTACATAGATGACAAAAGTATCATTTTTTTAGAATAGCTTTAGAGACCTGTCAGGTTTTAAAAACCTGACAGGTCTGAAATATACTATTTTACATAAATACACTAGTTTGTAACATTTTTTGAAATGTACTAAGACCTTTGATTTATAATTTTTTACTATGAAAAATATCATTTTATTTGTTTTTTTATTGATTAATTTTTATTCCTATTCTCAAAAACTAGATGAAGGAAGGTATTGCACTACTCCGATAGGAGAATCCGATGTAATTTGTATAGACATTTTAAATAATAATCATTTTAAATATGTTCATTCAGGCTGCTTAGGTATACAAGAATTTGGTACTGGGAAATATGAAATAAAAAAACAGAACCTTATTTTGCATTTTGATAATACTAAAGCTAAAAAACTACAAAGAGCAACAATTATAAATAGTATTAATCAAAACAAAGATTCTGTAACTCTAAAATTTAATGTTAAGGATGCTTATAACCTCCCAATCTATGGTGTAAATATTTTTACAGACAAGAGCTTTAAAAAAAGAAAAGGTTAGTTAACAGATAGAAAGGGAGACCTCATCATTAAAAAAGTAAAAAATAAACTTGCAGAGAAATATCATTTCTCTTACATAGGATTTGAACAATTTACCATTACTATTTCTAATAATACAGATAAGAATATAGACATTACGCTTTATGATTTGCAACCAAAAAGAATATCTAATATTAAAAAATATTTTTTTGTTGAAGAAGATTCTAAAAACAAAAACTTATTAAGAATTCCAAATTTTAAAAAAACACTCAACCCTAAGCAAGAATAACAAAATTCATATCTTATTTCAACTAAAAATTATCCAAAAGTTATAATTTGTTAAATACCTAAGAATCAAATACTCTTAAATTTTCACGACAAAATTTCAGACATGGGACTTTTCAAGCACATCAAAACACAAATAAACCATTATCTAATTTAAAATATCACTCCGAACTTATTGGGGGCTAAACTAGGGGCTAAAATACATTCATCGATAATTTTTTACAAAAATTTAAAAAAAGATTCGCAAATTCGTGGCTTTTATAAAAAGTATCTAATATTGATGACATTAAAATTTGCGAAATCAAAACTTTCTATTAACTTTGTAATTCAATCTAAAAAACTTATCAAAAATGAGAAAAATCGTATTATCTATGATGGTTGTTGGTGCATTGTTATCAACATCATGTAAAAAAGCAAAAGAAGCAGCAAACAAAACTGTTGATGCTACAAAAAATGCAACTACAAAAGTTGTTGACGGTGCAAAAGACGCTACAAAAACAGTTGTTGATGGCGCAAAAGACGCAGTTGCATCTGTATTAGGAGGTGTTAAAATACCAGAATTTTCTAATCCTGAAGTGACTAAAAACCTTACTGAATATGCTGCTTATGCAAAAGATTATATTGCTGCAAATGGTAATTTAGCTAAAATAGGGGCATTAGCTTCTAAAGGAAAAGATTTACTAGCAAAAGGAAAAGAATTAGCGTCAAAATTAGATGCTAAAGAAATGAAACAATACAAATCTGTGTTGTCTGCAATTCAATCTAAAATGGCTCCTTCAAAATAGGAAGTAGTTATAAAGTATAGAAAAGGCCCTCATTTTTTGAGGGTCTTTTTTGTTTTTTTGATTTTTGCTACGAATTCACGAATTTTAACCTAAAAATAGCGGTTTTATAGTTCCATAAATTGAAAAACCAAAGTTTTTTTTAGAGAGGCGAGTTCATTTACCAATAATCCTTTACAATCTTTAAAAAAAATCATGAACCTATCTGCTGACAAAGGTAGGTTCGTGAATCAAAAAGTTGCATTTGCTAGTTGAACTACCATTTATTAAAATATCAAAAAAAATTAGTTAATAATGGTTTCAGAGTAAACAAATACCTTTATCTTACATTGATAAAAAAAGCAAAATTTTACCCTGAATAAAACAGTATTTGTGGATAACTTTACGATGTTTTTTATATTTTTGTATTTATAAACACCTAAAATCATTTTTAATGAAATCCTTTTTTCGTATTTTTTTTACAAGCTTCTTGTTATTTGCTTTTTTTAATTTTTCTTCATGCTCTAACGAGAAGGACAAAGAGTATCAAAAAATGATTAAAAAAGCTGAAATCCTAAAAAAAGAGCATCGATTTGAAGAAGCAAAAAACTACTATTTAAAAGCACAAAATTTAAAAAAGGAAAATATAATTTCTGAAAAAATTATTGGATTAGATAAATTAATTGTTCAACAAAAAGATTCTTTGTATAAAGAAATGATTTTAAAAGGAGATGATTTTTTTAATAAAAAACTTTATAAAAAAGCGAATGAGTATTATACAAAAGCGCAAAAATTAAAACCTTCTGAAAATTACCCAAATACAATGTTAGAAAAAATTAACCCTAATAATTTCTCTGACTCTTCAACAGTTGCCAATGTAAGTTCTCGAAAAAAATATCATGCTATTGTAGGAAGCTATAAATTAGAAGAAAATGCAATAAAAAGAAAACAAAAATTATCTCTAAGATACCCAGAAACTAGTATTTTAATAAGTAGTTGGAATGGCAATTATCTAGTGAGTATAAAACCTTTTAAATCTATACATAAAGCCTATAATTTTATTTATATTGAAGATGATAAACTTGATGATAAAACAATTTGGGTATATAGTGAGTAAATTTTAATCTGATTTTTATCTTGAAAAGATAATTTTAACAAATGAGTACTCACTCAATAGCACTTAATACCAAATTTTCAATCTACATTTTCCAATGATTTATTTGTGTGCCTTTTAGCAATTTAAAAACAATTGTGTACATATTGCATCTAAAAATATCCGTAGTATTTTCTATAGATTTTATTTTTGGCAATAAATAAGAAAAAAGAAAACCAACTATTCAAACAATGGTCTGTTAAAATTTAAGTGATAAATAACGCCTATTTGAAAATTAAAAAACCAATCATTATTTTTGTTTTCAATCACATTTGCTTGTAAACCATCTATTGCGTCAGAGAAGTATATTTGCCAATTAAATTGTGTTGCTAAATCTAGTTTTTCAGTAATCTTATACCTTGTTCCTAAGCCCATAGTAAATGCAAAAGCATTGCCTTTACCAACTTTTAACGCTCCAGGAACTCTGTATTTACGAGGTAACACAGTAATATCTTGTCTCCAATCACCTAAATCAGAAACAAGCTCGTTTTTATACAATGAATATCTTATACCAAAAGTTACAAAAGGATTCCAGTTCCAATTTAAATCAGAATAAGCATACGAAAATTTTTCTAAATTTTTTAAATAATATTGAATACTTACACCTAAATTAAGCATACTAATTTCACCATGCATTGCTTTAAGTTGTTTCGCTAAATCAGAAGACCCTAAAATCCATTTACCATAATGATCTAGCTTAACACTTGGCATGAAATTAAACTCCGATTTAATCATAACAAACTTATACATTTCGCCAGAAGAATTCCAACGTGTATTTCTTTTATAGAAACTCAAATAATGAGCCAAAGAGATCGACATACCTCCGTTATCAAAACCACTAGCAAAATCTCCTCTTTCTCCAAAATCTGTTTGAAATTTTGAAGAACCGGCCAATATACCTATATCATGTGTATAATATTGACCATACGTAGATGTAATGATAAAAAGAGTAAAAAATAATTTTATATAATAATTTTTCAAAATACAGGGAACTTTTAGAGAGACAAATATATTAAAATAATAAAACATACAAGCAATTTTTTATTTTTTTAGAATAAAGGTTTCGTACTCAAAATAATTAGCTCTTAAAACAATGGTTTTTGGAAAATATTCAATCTTTTCTGGCTGTAATTTTTCTAAATAATTACCTGTATCCCATTTAAAATTTTTATTTTCATCAACAATTACTCTCATCAAATATTTTTGAGGTGGTAAAAAATCAAAAATCACATCTTTAATTTCAGTAGAAGTAATAAACTTTTTTCTAATTAGCTTTTCATTCTTATTCAATAATTCAATTATTAAATTATCAGTGCCTTTACGCTCTATTGTTAGTATTATTTTACCGTAATCATCTTTACCAAGAGTTCTAAATTGATATTTTAATGTATCATTATACATTGAATAAATATCTTTAAAAGCTTTTGGGAGTAATTCTAGACGGTAATTTTCTTTTTCTTTTTTATTGAACAATATAGCAATTTTATTCTTAACCAGTAATTTTTTGTAACTTACTTTTAACGAATCTTTGTCATAAAGTTTAATTTTACTAGTATCAACAGTAATTATAGGGTTGTTTGTTTTCAGGAAAAAAGTATCTTTTGTATGCAATGTTCTGCTTATTGTAGTGTTCACAACAAGAGAATCTATCTTTTTCTTTCGTAATTTTACTGTTACAGAGTCAATAACATTATTGTTAGAAATGATAAAGTTTAACGAATCGGCTTCAAAAGGCGTAAACCAATAATTTATGGTATCCTTATCTTTCTCTAAAAGAAATGTGCTTTTAAAGTTTTTAGGTGTTTTAGACAATAATTTAATTTTAAAATTCTTCCTTTCACCAGTAAAACCGAAAACAATTTTCCCTTTAGAAGTTTCCTTTCCTTTTTTGAATTTATAAGG
>CAMZMA010000028.1 GCA_947311815.1 uncultured Flavobacteriaceae bacterium | reverse complement strand
CTATCAGATGAGTACATCAAAAGTATTGAAACAAAGCTAAATAATAGACCCAGAAAACGTCTTAACTTTGAAAATCCTATATTTGCAATGGAAAAATTATTGTTTAACCAAACTGTCGCGTTTATGAGTTGAATTCAGCTATCTTTTTTAAAATGATTTACAAAAAAACGACTTTGAATTCCTTTGTCTTTTAATTCTTTAGATAAAATAGAATCTACTTCTATGTAATTAATGCTATCGTTATGTATTGCAATCATCATAGATTGTAGGCCTTTGATGAGCTTTAAACTGTCTGCTGCTTTTTTTCCTTTAAAAACTTGAACTCTTGTAATTTTATTTGGTGATGAAAAATGAATGCCTGTTTTTTTATCTTTAGAAAATTGGGTAAAAATAGGTTTGTTTTCTAGAAACGTAGTGTCAGCAATTACGGTTGTTTTACCTTCTCTAATTTCTAAAGAAGTAATTTTAAAGTTTATTTTAGGTTTTGTGGTGTCTTTTTTACTTTTATCAAATGCAGTACCCTTAAAAATATTTTTAAAAATTTTAGTTTTTTCTAATTTATCTCCTTCCGTTAGATTTTTAGGCTCTACAATGGTGAAAAAATTCTCTTTAGATAAGTTGATAAAATATTCTTCGATAGCATTGTCTAAACTTAGCTGAATTTCGTTTATAACACGCTGTTTATTTTGTAAGTAGTTGTTATAATTCCAATAGAATTGTACTGCAATTGTGGTGAAAATAGTTGCAGTAATAAGGTATAAAATTAAACGCTGTTTTTGGGTATTCATAGGTCAAAGGTACATGATTTTATCAATTAAAATGACCGATTAACACTCGTTAACACTTGTTAACTGAAGTAATGGAATAAAAAACACATCTTTGTAATCTGAAATTAATAAATTAAAATACCATGAAAAAAATTATCGTTTTAATAACCTGTTTTTTTGTTGCCAATGTAGTTGCGCAAAAAAGTTTTCAAGGGAAAGCTACCTATAAAACGCATCAAAAAGTAGATTTTAAAATAAAAGAAGGTAAAGATGCTCACAAAACTAAAATACAAAAGCAATTACAAGAACAGTTAAAAAAATGTTTCAAAAAACATTTACATTGCATTTTAATAAAAAAGAATCTACGTATACGCAAAACGCCAAACTATCAGCTCCTAAACCAAGAAACGGAGTAACAATTGAAATTTCTGGATTTGGTGGCGGTTCTGATGTGTTATATAAAAACATTGCAGAAAATAAATATATAAATAAAAAAGAAGTTTATAGCAAACGTTTTTTAATTAAGGATGCAATAAAAAAAACAGATTGGACATTGACCGATGAAACCAAAAACATTGGTGTTTACACTTGCTATAAAGCTACAAGATCTAGAGAAGAAGAAAGAACAAAATTTACGATGGTAAATAACAAACCAAAAGAAACCAAAGAAAAAATAACCATAAAAACAGTGGCTTGGTACACACCACAAATACCTGTGAGTAATGGACCAGGAATGTACGGAGGTTTACCAGGGTTAATTTTAGAGGTAAAAGATGGTAAATTAACCATTGTATGTTCAGAAATAGTATTAAACCCGAAGGATAAAATAGAAATAAAACAACCAAAAAAAGGAAAAGTAGTTTCTCAAGAAAAGTTTGATAAAATAATGAAGAAAAAAGAGGAAGAAATGATGGAGCGTTTTAGAAGTAGAAAAAAAGGAAAAAGAGGAGAAGGAATGAGTATTCAAATAGGAGGGTAATTTAACATTCTAATTAAATTTTTGGCAAAATTTTAAGTCTATATGTTTAGTATTCCTTTATTTTTACTAAAAAATTAGACAAAAACATGAAATTACTAGTTACCTATTTGCTTTTAGTAGCAACGTTATCTTCGTTTGCGCAAAAATCTTTTCAAGGGAAAGCAACGTATCAATCTAAAACAACGTTTGATATGAAGCGTTTTAACAACCGTAAAATGTCGGCAGAACGTAAAAAACGAATCTTGCAACGGATGAAAAGTATGTTAGAAAAAACATACACCTTAGATTTTAATAAAAGCGCTTCTGTATATCAAGAAGAAGCAAAATTAGCAACTCCAGGAACTCCAGGAATGGGACGTTTTGGCGGTATGATGAGTAGTTTTTCTGGCGGATTACGTTATAAAAACACCAAAGACAAAGTGTTTTTAGAATCGAAAGAATTTTTTGGTAAAAAGTTTTTAATATCCGAAGTATTAAAACAACCGCAATGGGAATTAGGTACAGAAACTAAAAAAATAGGAAACTATACTTGCTACAAAGCAACCATGGTTAAAAAGTTAGACAAGTTCGATTTTAGAAGCTTTAGAAGAAGCTCGAAAAAGAAAGATGAAATCAAAAAAGATTCAACAAAAACCAGTGTTACAAAAGAGATTGAAATACCAAAAGAAGTAATAATTACAGCTTGGTACACACCGCAAATACCTGTAAGTAATGGGCCTGAAGAATTTTGGGGTTTACCAGGGTTAATTTTAGAAATCAATCAAGATAAAACAACGGTTTTATGTACAGAAATAGTGCTAAATCCAGCTGAAAAAGTGGCCATAAAAGCCCCTAAAAAAGGGGAAAAAGTGACCCGAGAAGAATACAACAAAATAGTAAAGAAAAAAGTGACCGAAATGCGAGATATGTTTATGAACAGAAGAAGAGGAAGTAGAAACGGAAGAGGAAGACACTAAAAGCAACACTACACTATGAAACAACTTATTACACTTGTCATTTTTATAACAATAGGAACATCATACGCCCAAATTTCGGTGCTAGGAACCGTAAAAGATAGTATTGGGAATCCGTTAGAAATGGCAAATGTAATTGCTATTCATAAAGTTACAAAAAAGATTAGTTCTTACGGATTTACAGATGCCAAAGGACGCTATAAACTTACACTTAAAAAGAATGACAACTTTACTTTAAAAATAAGTTATGTGGGTATGAAAACCAAAAGTATTGAGCTTGCCACCAAAGAAGAAAATATGACGAAAAATGTGGTGCTATCTGAAGATACTTCTTTAGACGAAATAACCATTACTTACAAAATGCCCGTAACCATTAAAGGCGATACTATTGTGTATGATGCAGATTCGTTTAAAAATGGATCAGAAAAAAAACTAGGCGATGTCTTAAAAAAATTACCTGGAGTAGACGTAAATGGCGAAGGAGAAATAGAGGTAGAAGGTAAAAAAGTAAGCAAAGTTATGGTAGATGGGAAAGATTTTTTTGATGGCGATACAAAATTAGCTACTAAAAATATTCCTGCTAATGCAGTTGATAAAGTCCAGGTACTAAAAAACCATAGCGAAGTAGGGCAAATGAGTAGCGTAACCGATAATGAAGACAACATTGTTATCAATATAAAATTAAAAGAAGGGAAGAAGAATTTTTGGTTTGGAGAGGTTTCTGCGGGTGCAGGAATTGGTTCAGATTCTAGATATGTGGTGCATCCGAAGTTGTTTTATTACAGTCCTAAAAAAAGCATCAATATCATTACCGATGTAAATAATATTGGCGAAATTGCCTTTACAAGACGAGATTATTTTAAATTTTCTGGCGGATTTAGAGGTGTAAGTAGAAATAGTGGTACTAATTTTAATGTCGCCACTTCTGATATCGGTTTTTTAACTTTACGAAACAACAAAGCCAAAGAAATTAACACGCAGTTTGGGGCAATAAATTTTAGTTATTCGCCTAAAAAAACTTGGGATATTAGTGGGTTTGCCATTTATTCGGGTACAAAAACCGATATGGAGCAAAAAACAAACAGAACGTATATAAAACAAGATGTAAATGATACCAATCCAGAAACGATAGAAAACATTACAAGTACCACCAATCAAGAAAGTAATTTGGGTTTGTTTAAACTAAGCTCTAGCTATAAACCAAATGGCGATCATCAATTTGATTATGATATTTTCGCAAAAATTTCGAATCAAAAAGAATACCAACAAAAAACCTCAGTTACGAGTATTGGAGCAATAAGTATTGTAAATCCGATTGCAGTACTACAAGAGCAAAATCCGTTTTCTATCATACAAAACGCCAACTATTACTATACGTTAAACGATAAAAATATTTTTGCGTTTGAAGGTCAGTTTTTAACTCAAGATGAAGATCCGTTTTACAATGCTGAATTAAATAATGTACCAGTATCATTTGCAAATACGTTAACATTAACAAATCCTGGGGTAAATCCTTTTGATATAACACAAAATAAACGAGTTAAAACCAATAAGTTAGATGCTAAGTTAGATTATTATTATGTAATTAATGGCAAAAGTAATGTGAATGTAACTTTAGGAACAACGGTAAGCAATCAGCAGTTTAATTCATCAATATTCGAAACTTTAAACGGTACAGAAAATACCATTAATACACCCGCAACTAAAAACGATGTAGCGTATTCTTTTACCGATGCGTATTTAGGATTACACTATAAATTTATCACAGGCATATTTACCTTTAACCAAGGATTTAGTGTGCATAAGTATTCGGCAAAAAACACGCAGTTAGGTACTGTTGTAGATTTTAAATTGAATAAAATATTGCCAGATGCTTCTGTAAAAATTAGTCTAAAAAAATCGGAAACACTTCGATTAAGTTATAAAATGCAAGTAAATTTTACCGATATAAATAAAGTAGCAGAAGGCTATGTTTTTAATAATTACAATCGGCTATATGCAGGAAACAGGGACTTAGAAAATGCATTATCTCACAATGTTAATTTGAGCTATTTTAGTTTTAATATGTTTAATTATACCAATGTTTTTGCGTTTATCAGTTATAATAAAAGAATAGATGGCATTATTGGTTCTACAAGATTGGTAGGCATCAATCAAACAGGAAGCACTGTAAATTCAGCTTTTCCTACAGAGTCTTTAACAGCTTCTGGTAGGTTTGGTAAAACAATGGGCAAGTTAAAAGTTTCTTTAGGCGGTAACGTGTCTTTGTCTAAATCTAATAATTTATTATCAACCTTACAAGATACCGATAACAATCCTGCAACTCCAAGAGTTTTGGTGACTGAAACAAGATTGTCTAGGTCTTTTTCAAAATCGTTGAGAACAAAATTGAGTTCTAATTTTAGAGATGCACCAAATTTTGATATCGGTTATGATATTACCATTAGTAATTATGATAATGGAGGAACAAAAACAGAATTTATAAGAAACAGTCCTTATATTGGTATTGATGCTTATTTTTTGAAAAGCTTTATTTTTAATTCTAAATACACCTATAATAACTACACTTCTAACGGGAAAACCATTAATAATTATAGTTTTTGGGATGCTGATGTAAGTTACCAAAAAGAAGATAGTAAGTGGGAATACAGATTGCAAGTAAAAAATATTTTAAATACTCAATCTTTAAATGACGATAACAGCAATACTATTTTTAGTAGTACTACTAATTATGTTATTCAACCAAGATATGTGGTGTTTAGTATAAAATATGATTTGTAAAATACTTTAGAATTGAACAGGGATTTCGATTGTTTTTTCTACATCATTTTTACGAACCAACCTGTTTTTAAAAAGCAATTTCCCTCTTTTTTTACCCTTGCTGTCAAAAGTTAAGGTTGATGAAAATTGAGCGTCACCAGAAGTCATCCAATTACCATCGGTAGATGATAATATGCCCGAAACGATGATTTTGTTGTTGTCATCTACTAGTGTAACTGTACCTAATTCGCCTTCAGAAGCTAGCCAAAATCCTTTAGAGTTTACTAAAATTTTTAAAGGCGATGTTATTTTTTGATTGGGTGTAATATTTACTATTGGTTGATTGGTTTTTGGGATTGTTTTTTTAATAGTTTTCTCTTTTGTATCAGTAACAATTTCTTTTTTTTCTTTTGATTTTTCTTGAGCAATATTTTTACAAGAGTTACATAGTACTAAAGAACCAAAAGCAATAAGGGCTATAAAATATCGGGTGGTAAAGAGTTTATACATCGAATAATTTTTTTATAAAGTTACTATTATTTATGAATTAAAAAACAAAAACCTCACTAAATTAGTGAGGTTTTTGGTATTAGAAATAAGAATTAGGTATTATTTAGGATCTAAATAAGCATCAATTCTAGCAACAATATCTTGTAAGTGATAACGTGTTATCGTGTTTGGTGCCGTTGCAATCGCACGTTTTGCATCTCTTTTAATGCGTTTTAACTCACCTCTAACAACAGGTTTAATATCTGATTGATTTACATTTACTAACGTTTGTTTTAAGTATCTGCCAAAATTCATTCTTGGCGGATTTTTAGCGTCATTTAGTAAGAACCCTAATCTATCAATATGTGCACGTTGTAAATTTCTACGGTACGTATCAATTTTTCTACGATTGTAAATTTCAGTCCAAATACCTTTACGTAAGTCACTCATCATACTTGTAAGTGTGTATGCGCTGTATCCGTTTAAGGTTTCGTTTTCAATCATACGTGCCATTCTACCAAGTTTTAAAACCCTGTTTAATGAGCGTACTTGAATGCTTCTAATGCGTTCGGTAGAGCCAGAAAACTCAATTTTACTAAAAATATCTTTATTGATTAACCATTTTGGTGTTGCAAACAATTCTTTATTTAAAAATTGTAATGCTTTTCTTTGATGATTTTTATTTACATAAGTATAAACAGCACCTTTTTGATCGGCAGTTTTATAGTTTTCGTACACACCACCAATGTTAGAAGTTACATGTCCCATGTAACGGTTGTATTGACTTAATAACTGTCTGTACATTTTTTTAAGTTCTTCATAAGTATCCCCGTCTTTTGTCGTCCAATCTTGTAAACGAGGTAAAATTCTTTGTAAGTTTTTTATTCCGTAAGTACTTGCCAACATTGCATCATCACCTAAATCTTCTGTTTGAGAACTTGGGTCTATTACATTCATAACTTGTTGTTGCCCAAAACGATATTTTGCATCACCAGCATGTTTTTTAATCCAATTACTTAAAATCTTTTTTTCTCCTTTTGCAGATTTGTCTAAGATTGGTCGATATCCCCAAGAAATTGCGTATTGATCGTACATATTAATTTTCGGAAACAAAGCAACGCCTTTATCTTCTGGTTGTGCTACATAATTAAAACGAGCATAATCCATGATTGAAGGTGCAATTCCATTTTTTTGTGTAAACGTTGCAGAACGTAAAGAATCTACAGGAAAAGCAGCACTTGCGCCCATATTATGAGGCAACCCTAAGGTGTGGCCAACTTCGTGTGATGATACAAAACGAATTAATTGTCCCATAGTTTCATCTTTAAAATGACTACCACGTGCATCAGGATTTATGGCTGCTGTTTGTATAAAAAACCAATCGTGAATTAAAGTCATTACGTTGTGGTACCAATTAATATCAGACTCTAAAATCTCTCCAGATCTTGGATCGCTAACATGAGGCCCGTTTGCATTTGGTATCGGAGACGCTAAATAACGTACCACAGAATAACGTACATCTTCTGGGCTAAATTCTGGGTCTTCTTCTTTGGTAGGAGCATCTTTTGCAACAATCGCATTTTTAAACCCAGCAGCTTCAAAAGCAACTTGCCAATCTTCAATACCTAATTTAATGTATTTACGCCATTTTTTAGGTGTAGCTTCATCAATATAATAAACAATTTGTTTTTTGGGTTCTACCAATTCGCCTCTATTAAATTTTGCTTTGTCTTCTTCTTTTACTTCTAATCTCCAACGATCTAAATACGTAACTGTTTTACTTTTATGAGCCTCTAAACCATAATCTGTTTGTCCCGTTGTAAACCACCCAACACGTTCGTCAAAATATCTACGCTTCATTGGTGTTTTAGGTAATAACACCATCGAATTACTCATTTCTAAAGAAATAGAGCCTACGCTTCCGTTTGATGGCGGTTTGTTTGCAAAATAGGTTTTTACATGTCTTATTTCTATATTTTTTGGATAACTACTTATTCTTTCAATATACGAGCGAGATTTGTCCATTCTAGTAGCTTGGTATCTTTTTCTTTGCCAACTTGGTAAACCTAGTGCTTTTACATCGGTAGCAAATAAAGAAGTAGCATCTATAACTGTTGCTGTAGAATCTTTACTAAAAGCTTTGATAGGAAATGAAAATAAAATAGGCTCGAAATTTGAGTTTACCACGGCTTTATGTACAGGTAAAATAGTATCTGCTGCTACGTTGTGAGAAACAACTCTCAATAAAATTTTCTTCCCTTTTTTTTGCCATCGCAACACTTGTGTGTTTTGTTTTCCGCCACCAAAACCTAATCCGCTTGCGGTTTTAGCAATTCTGGTAACCATTAGCATTTCTCTTTCTAAGAGCGAATCTGGAATTTCAAACAAATATTTTTCATCTAAGGTATGTACTTTAAATAAACCTTCGTCTGTTTTGTGTTTTTTGGTAACTACCTTCTCGTAAGGTTGTATTTCTCCTTTTTTAGGTTTAGGTTTTGGCTTTTTAACTTCGGTTTGTTTGTCGTTTTTTTTCTTTCTTTTTTTTCTACGTTGTGCAGTGGCATCTAACGTAAGCCCGAAAACGAAAACAACTACTAGTAGCTGCGAAAAGAATTTCTTTGTCATTATATGATATTTATGATTGGTTCAATATTAATTTTTCGAAGGTAATCATAATAGAAAGGACAGTTCTTAAAGAAATGTTAAAGAGGTGTTAAGGGTTTTGTGGGGTTTAAAATAGTTGATTCGATTTTATATGAAATAATTACTACGGGGTTTTAAAGTAGATTTTTAGTCAGTAAATCAAACACAATCAATTATTTAGAAATTTGTACTCTTGTACCACTAAAATCTGCATTTCCTGTAAGTGAGTCTATGTTGCTATCAAGCGTTAAATCATTAATACTTACGCCTGCATTTTTTTGGGCTAAAGACATTTTTATACCTTTTCTATGATGTCCGAATCCGTGAGGAATACTTACAACACCTTGTTGGATATTGTCGGTAATTTCTATCGGAATTTTTACACTCGATGCTTTTGAAGTAACTGTTACGTTTTCTTGATTTTTTAATCCCAATTTTTCAGCATCTTTTGTGTTGATAAATAAAGTACAGCGGTTTTTTCCTTTGATAAGAATTTCAGAATTATGCATCCAAGAATTATTCGTTCTCAATTGTCTTCGTCCTAATAAATAAAAAGGAAATGAGTTGTTTTTGGTTGATGATTTTAGCATTTTTTTTAATCGTGGTACATCATCAACAAAAACTTTAGGAGCAAGATTTATTTTTTTATCAGCAGTAAATAATCGTTGTGTTAAACAGGGTTTTAATGCGCCAAAATCGATTCCGTGAGGATGTTTTTGTAAGGCATCAATAGATGGAATTTCTTTTTTATACGTCGAATATTTGAGCATAAAATCGAGCATCATTTTTGGTGTGGCAAGATTTTTTTTACCCGTCATTCGCTCAGTCAGTGCATTTAAAACCTCCCAATCATGACGCTGGTTTTCTTCTTTTTTAAATAAAGAACCCGAGTATTTTGCAGTATTTCTAATCGCTAATTGATGAAACGCCAAATCATAATGCGCTGTTTCTAATCCTGTTGTTGAGGGCAAAATTATATCGGCATATTTACTCGTTTCATTCAAATAAATATCTATCGAAACCATAAAATCTAACTGTGCTAAGGCTTTTTCTAATTTTGTTCCGTTGGGTGTAGAAAGCACAGGATTACCTGCAATACACACCATCGCTTTTATTTGATGTTCTCCTTCGGTAAGTATTTCGTCAGCAAGTGTAGTAACAGGAAATTCGCCAGAATATTCGGGTAAATTGTGCACTCTACTTCTGTATCTATCAAAAGTTCCTGTTTTTCCATTCATGCCGCTCATCATCACTAAATCGATGACAGGTTGTGTAAAAAGTGCGCCCCCTTTTGCGTCTATATTTCTAGTAATGGTATTTAAAACATTTACCAACCATTGGCACATGCCTCCAAATTCTTGGGTAGAAACGCCCAATCTTCCGTAGCAAACCGCTGTTTTAGCTTTGGCAAAAGAAATGGCAATATTTATTATTTCTTCGGATGAAATTCCGATACTTTTTTCGATAGTTGAAGGCGAAAAATCTTTGGCAATTTTTTTTACAATTTCCAATCCTTTTAATTGAGGAAAAAGTGAAGTTTCATTCACTAAATTTTCATCAAAAATAACATGAATTAATCCCCACAAAAACAATGCATCTTTTCCTGGTTTTATGTAATAATGTTGTGATGCAATTTTAGAAGTTTCTGTAAATCTGGGATCAATATTGATGACTTTTCCGCCTCTTTTTTTAATTTTTTTAATGCGATTAGCAAAATCGGGAGCGGTAAGCATGCTTCCGTTAGAAACAACAGGGTTTGCGCCTAATATTAACAGAAAATCTGTACGGTCTACATCTGGAATCGGAATGAGCATTTGATGTCCGAACATGAGTAAAGACGCAATATGATGCGGTAATTGATCTACAGATGATGCGGTATATTTGTTCTTTGTGTGTAATGATTTTATAAAAGGTTTTCCGTACAATATTAAGCCTACATTGTGTACATTTGGATTCCCTTGATACGTGGCAACTGCGTTGTTTCCGTGTGTAAGTTGAATTTCTTTGAGCTTGTTTGCAACTTCATCAAAAGCGGCCTCCCATGAAATGGATTTCCAACCATTTTTGGTTTTTTTTAGTGGTGTTTTTAATCGGTCTTTATCATCATACAAATCTTTTAAAGCGACTGCTTTTGGACAAATATGACCTTTACTTAATACATCATTTTTATCACCTTTAATACTGATGATTTCCTTATTTTTATAGGTGATTTCTAATCCGCACATGGCTTCACACAAATTACAGGTACGATAATGGGTTTTTTGTTGAGAAAGTTGATGCATAATTAAATTCTAATTTCTCAAAACTACATAAAAAAATCCTTTAAGAAATTTCTTAAAGGATTTTTGTGTTATTTTTAAGGGGAGTTTGTTAAAATTGATAACCGATATTTAACCCTGTTCTTAGTACTAATATTGGCGAAAAGCTACTAAACAAATTTCTTCCAACACCTACATGAAAATCTATTGTTAATCCGCTTTTTGAAGTGTATTTTCTTCCAACAGCAACACCTAGAGCGCCATCAGTATAGCTTTTGTATGTAGTTGGATTTCCTGTAGATGCAATTTTTTTTTCACCAAAATTTAATCCAAAAAAGACTTCGCCAAAGTTGTTCCATTGCTGATTAGATGAAAAATAATGACGAAAATAAGGAGTAATCATTTTATCTTCTCCATACCTAAGCGCTGTGTTTCTATTGGTAAAATTTAATAAAACAGAAACGCCAATTGAAGATTCTGTGTCAATATAGTTTTCATAAGAAAATTCGATTGCTTTAAATACTAATGCGTCAGAAATGTCTAATTTTATTTCTTGCTGTGCATAAGAAAACAGGCTTGTTAAAAGAGTAAAGGTGATTAAGATTTTTTTCATAATTTATTGTTTTTGTATAAATAACGTCTTTTTTATGGTGCAAGTATGTTATAGCAAAATTACATTAAAAAAATGAATCTTTTTTAAAAGGTTAAAACAATGCTTTTAATTCAATGGTTCCTGTGTGAATTGTTTTTGTGTTGTTGCTTTTTCTTCCTAAATAATTGATATTGAGGCGTAAAAAAGAGTTTATTTTTTTATTCATCATCAAGTTCCAAGTATAATTTTTACCAACTTGTAATCCTTCTAACAATTGATAGGCTACTGGCGAATTCGGATTTCCGTTAAATTGATTGTTAATTAAGTTGATGTTGGCATGGAATAAACCACCTTTTTTGGTGCTTAAAAAATAATCGATTCCTAAAGTTTGTTGGGTGAGCGTTTCTTGGTTTTGAATAGTGTTTGCTTTGGCTACCAAGGTATAAAAAGCAGTTAATTTATGGTTTTTGTTGTATAAAAAAGAAATTTTAGGAGCTATTTTTTTTGCTTTTATAAAATAGTTTCTGTTGTTAAAATTTTCGGTTTCTAAATGATTTGTTGAGGTGTTTCCTAATAAATCAATTAACCAAAAATCACCCAATTTATGTTGGTATTCTAGTTGATGTATATTGGTGTTGTTTTCTTGATTTCCTGTAAAAAATTGTTGTTTATTTTT
>CAMZMA010000027.1 GCA_947311815.1 uncultured Flavobacteriaceae bacterium | reverse complement strand
TTCATTTAGATGAAATAATGAGTTTTTATGTAACAAACATTCGTTATTTTTTAGAAACAGGAAATTAAGAACAAGCACAAAAATGTTCTGCATCCTCAATTTTAGGGTGATTTTTATCTATTTCTTTTAAAAAATATAAACATCTTTGTGCTTGTTCTTCATTTCCTGTTTCTAAAAAATAACGAATGTTTGTTACATAAAAACTCATTATTTCATCTAAATGAAACTCTTTTCTTTCAGGATATAGTTCATGTATATCTAAATTTTCTCCTAAAACCTCAAAAACTTTGTTAAATTCTTTTTTATAAATATATTCGTTGGCTAAATTTAATTTACCAAACAAGTAGTTTGGATGTTCAGTAACAAGCCATTTATTGGTTTCAAAAGATTTTTCTATGTTTCCTAATTTTTTATAAACTGCAGATAAATGATTTTTAAATTGAGGTACTTTAGGGTATTTTAAAGCTAGTTTTATTAATTTAGGAATCATTTTTTTCTTTCCTTTGATAACATCGTCATGAATATCTGTTAGAATATCTATAATATGAGGAGTTAAGTTTTGAAATTTTGCAGTTACTAAATGATTATCAGTAATTTTATAAGTATTTTGTTGTAAGTTTTTCATTTTTAATATATTTTTATTTCTACAGAAAAATGTGCTATTCCGTTACAAATACGCATATTTTTTTCTGAATATTGTTGGTTTTCTAAATCAGGATATTGAGTAATAGGCTCTATACACACCATATTTTTTACAGGAGTCCACAACATTACATTATTAAAACCTTGTGTTTTTACATGTATGTTTTTTCCTGAATTTAAATGTAAAGAAATCGTATTAACATCATAAAAAGGAAGAGCATCTCCTTTTGTATCTATAACATTTTGTAAGGTAAAACAAGCGTTATTTATTGTAAAAGTTTCGTTTCCATCACCAGAAAGTAAAAAAGCAGGATGATACCCTAACATAAAAGGCATTGGTATTTCTGTATGAATTGTAAATTGAATTTCTATTGCATGATTCGTTACAATTATTTTCTTTTGAAACGTAAAATCATACTGCCAAAATAGGTGTTTTACTGTAGATTTTTTAGGATACTTACTATTCTTTATCCTTGTATTTTTTGTGTATTTTTTTTCAAAAACAGCGATATTTTCATCCGAAGAAATCAAAACATAGGGCATTTCTCTTAAAAAACCATGTTGATCTTGATAATTAATACCTTGTTGAGTAACTATTTTAAAATCATTTTTTTGTGTCGGACCAATTACAGGAAACATTTCTGTATCGGTATTTTTCCATCCAGTATTTTCTTTTTGATGTAAATATTCTATTCCTTCTTTTTGATAGCTAACAAGCTCACCTTTATCTATTTTAACAACCGATAAACCATTACTACTTTGTAATAAAATTGAATTTTTCATATTGTTGATAAATGTACTATAAAATAATAATAACACGATAAGATTTTTGTAAATTGCACACACTTATTTTTAAAATTTAGCACAAACAATATGGCAACAGATAAAGAAAAACAAGCAAAATTAAAAGCGTTAGAATTAACACTTGCAAAACTAGATAAAGCCTACGGAAAAGGAACGGTAATGAAAATGGGCGATGTAGCTATAGATGATATAGAAGCTATTTCTACAGGATCTTTAGGTTTAGATTTAGCCTTAGGCGTTGGTGGATATCCTAGAGGTAGAGTGATAGAAATTTACGGACCAGAATCATCAGGTAAAACCACTTTAACCTTACATGCCATTGCCGAAGCTCAAAAAGCAGGAGGAATTGCTGCTTTTATTGATGCAGAACATGCTTTTGACCGTTTTTATGCGGCTAATTTAGGGGTAGATATCGATAATTTAATCATTTCGCAACCCGATTATGGTGAGCAAGCTTTAGAAATTGCCGATAATTTAATTAGCTCTGGAGCAATTGATATTGTGGTGATTGATTCGGTAGCTGCGTTAACTCCAAAATCAGAAATCGAAGGAGAAATGGGTGATTCTAAAATGGGTTTACATGCCCGTTTAATGTCGCAAGCACTACGTAAATTAACAGGGACTATTAGTAAAACGAAATGTACGGTGATATTTATCAACCAATTACGTGAAAAAATTGGTGTAATGTTTGGGAATCCAGAAACCACAACAGGGGGTAATGCGTTAAAGTTTTACGCTTCGGTTCGTTTAGATATTCGTAGAAGAACACAAATTAAAAATGGCGATCAAGTTATTGGAAATATGACCAAAGTAAAAGTGGTTAAAAACAAAGTAGCACCCCCTTTTCAAGTGGCAGAATTCGATATTATGTACGGAAAAGGAATCTCTAAAGTGGGTGAAGTATTAGATATTGGTGTCGATTACGGAATTATTAAAAAAAGCGGATCATGGTTTAGTTATGGCGACACAAAATTAGGTCAAGGACGTGATGCTGTTAAAGGTTTGATTCAAGACAACCCTGAATTGATGGAAGAATTAGAAGGTAAAATTAAAGAAGCTATTGAAAATCAAGAATAAATTAAAGTTCTAACTATTATTATGAAACTGTTGTAGAAATAATCAATCTGCAACAGTTTTTTTATTTTTACAAAATGATAACCGTTTCAAAAAACATTCATTTACAAAAAATTACCCTTCAAGATTCTAAAAAATTATATGGGTTGATAAAAGAAATTTACCCGCCAGCATATGATTATTTTTGGAAAGATAAAGGACATTGGTATGTAGAAGAAATGTATCATCAAAAAAATATTGAGAAAGAATTGTTAGAAAAAAAGGCAGATTATTATTTTATTCTATTTGATAATCAGTTAGTTGGAAATTTCAGAATTCTTTGGGACGAACAATTACCAGGCGCAAAACCTCAAAAAACAGTAAAACTACATCGTTTGTATTTACACCCCAAAACACAAGGAAAAGGGGTTGGTAAACAATTAATAGAATGGTTAATTACAGAAGCAAAACTAAAAAACTACGAATTACTTTGGTTAGATGCTATGAACGAAAAAAAACAAGCTTTTGAGTTTTATAAAAACCGTGGATTTACATACCATTCTCATTGTAATTTAGACTACAAACTTTTATACAAAAAGTATCAAAAAATGAGTCAAGTATATTTAGATTTAAGAGATTAGATGTTATTTTTTAATCAACATTCGTTTAATTTCATTCAATTTCATCAACGCTTCAATAGGTGTTAAAGTATCAATATTGGTGGCTAAAATTTCTTCTTTAATATTTTCTAATAAAGGGTCGTCTAACTGAAAAAAACTGAGTTGCATTTCTTCATGTTGTGTGTTTTTAAGCGTTTCTTTTACCTCTTTGCCTGCGTGATTTTTTTCTAACTGTGCTAAAATTTTATTTGCTCTATGAATCACTAAACTTGGCATTCCTGCTAATTTAGCAACATGAATTCCGAAACTATGATTGCTTCCACCTTGTACTAATTTCCGTAAAAAAATAATGGTATCTTTTAATTCTTTTACCGATACGTTGTAGTTTTTAATCCGACTAAAAGTTTCGGTCATATCATTTAATTCGTGGTAATGTGTAGCAAATAACGTTTTTGCTTTGGTAGGGTGTTCGTGTAAATATTCGGCAATTGCCCAAGCTATCGAAATTCCGTCATAGGTACTTGTTCCTCGCCCAATTTCATCTAACAACACCAAACTTCTATCGGTAATATTATTTAAAATAGACGCTGTTTCGTTCATTTCTACCATAAATGTAGATTCGCCCATAGAAATATTATCACTCGCGCCCACACGAGTAAAAATAGCATCAACAATACCAATTTTAGCGTTTTGCGCAGGCACATAACTTCCTATTTGTGCCAATAACACAATCAAAGCGGTTTGACGTAAAATAGCCGATTTACCACTCATGTTTGGTCCTGTAATCATAATTATTTGCTGTTGATTTCGGTTAAGTACCACATCGTTTGCAATATATTCATCGCCAATAGGCAATTGTTTTTCAATCACAGGATGACGCCCGTTTTTAATTTCAATATCGGTGCTTTCATCCATTAACGGACGCACATAATTGTTATCAATCGCCACTTTTGCAAATGATAATAAACAATCTAATTGTGCAACTAATTGTGCATTTTGCTGTACTTCTTTTACAAAACCGATGATGTATTGCACCAATTTAGCAAACAATTCTTGCTCTAAAGCAGCAATTTTTTCTTCTGCTCCTAATATTTTAGTTTCGTATTCTTTGAGTTCTTCGGTAATATAACGTTCAGCATTTACCAAAGTTTGTTTTCGTATCCATTCTTCAGGCACTTTGTCTTTATGCGTGTTTCTAACCTCAATATAATATCCAAAAACGTTATTAAAAGCAATTTTTAAACTGCTGATGCCTGTGCGTTCGGTTTCGCGCGCCAGCATTTGGTCTAAATATTCTTTTCCAGAGGATGAAATTGCCCGTAAATCATCTAATTCTTGCGAGACATTTGATGCAATAGCATTTCCTTTTTTAATGTTTACAGGAGCGTCTTCGGTAATGGTTTGATTAATGGTAGCGATTAATTTATCACAAGCATTTAAACTATTTCCTATCTGTTGTACGGCTCTATTTTTACTTTTTTCTGCGGATGATTTTATCGGCAAAATAGCAAGTAACGAGTTTTTTAATAAAACAACTTCTCTAGGCGATACTTTGCCAGTTGCCACCTTAGAAATTAACCGTTCAATGTCGCTAATTTGTTTGAGTTGATAGGTTGCCGTATCAAAAAAAGCATCGGTATTAATTAAATATTTTACGGTTTCATGACGCTTTTTTATTTCTGTACTATTTTTTAAAGGAAGTGCCAACCATCGTTTTAATAAGCGTCCGCCCATGGGCGAAATTGTTTTATCAATTACTTCTAAAAGCGTGACAGAATTCACATCATTTCCACCATATAATTCTAAATTACGAACCGTAAACCGATCCATCCACACATAATTATCTTCGGCAATTCTACCAATAGTTTGTATGTGTGCTAACCTGTTGTGTTGTGTTTCGCCAAGGTAAAATAAGATTGATCCTGCGGCAATAATTCCTTTTGTAAGCGATTCGATACCGAAACCTTTTAGTGTTTTTACCTTAAAATGTTGTGTTAAGGCTTCGTTACCATATTCTTTTTGAAACACCCAATCTTCTAAATAAAATACATGAAACCGATTGGTAAAAAGCTCTAAAAAGTGTTGTTTGTACTGTTTTTGTACGAGTACTTCGCTAGGAGAAAAGTTTTGTAATAATTTATCGATATACTCAGTGTTTCCTTCCGATACTAAAAACTCTCCTGTAGAAACATCTAAAAAAGAAATACCGATAGTTCCTTCTTTATTTTTTTTGGTAGTATCAAAATGAACTGCCGCTAAAAAGTTGTTGGTTTTAGCATGTAACACCTCGTCATTTAAAGCCACACCAGGAGTTACCAATTCGGTTACACCACGTTTTACAATGGTTTTGGTCATTTTAGGATCTTCTAACTGATCGCAAATTGCGACTCTAAAACCCGCTTTTACCAACTTGGGTAAATAGGTGTTTAAAGAGTGATGCGGAAAACCTGCCAAAGCCGTTTCGGTTTCACTTCCTGCGCCTCTTTTGGTGAGGACAATACCTAAAATTTTAGCTGCTTTTTTAGCGTCTTCGCCAAAGGTTTCGTAAAAATCGCCCACACGAAAAAGCAACATTGCATCAGGGTATTTCGCCTTAATACTATTGTATTGTTTCATTAGTGGAGTTACCTTTTTTGCTTTCGCTTTTGCCAAAACTTTCAGAATTTTAAGTTAGTTTTGCGAAGATAGAAAAAACTTGTTAGTATTTAGTTTACAGTGAGTAGTTTTGAGTTAACAGTTTTCAATTTTTCAATTTTTCAATCTTTTAATACATTTCATGCGAAAATTAAAAAATAATGAGTTAGGAAGAATATCCGTAGAAACCTTTAAAAAAACTAAAAAAACACCCATTATTGTGGTGTTAGATAATATTAGAAGTTTAAATAATATTGGTTCTGTGTTTAGAACTTCGGATGCTTTTTTAATTGAAAAAATTTATCTCTGTGGCATTACTGCAACTCCGCCAAACAAAGATATTCATAAAACGGCATTGGGTGCTACCGATTCTGTAGCCTGGGAATATGTTGAAGATACGCTTACTTTGATTGAAAGATTAAAAGAAGAAAAGATTCAAATATTGGCAATTGAACAGGCAGAAAACAGTACGATGTTAGACACATTTATTCCAGAAAAAAACAAAAAATATGCTATTGTGATGGGAAACGAGGTAAAAGGCGTGCAACAAAAAGTAGTTTCGGCATCTGATACGTGTATCGAAATTCCGCAATTAGGCACTAAACATTCGTTAAATATTTCGGTGAGTTGTGGTGTGGTGCTTTGGGATTTGTTTTGTAAGTTGAAATAACTTTTATTGCTGGTTTTCGGCAATTTTAGCCGTTAATTCAATAAACTCTTGTACCGATAATTGTTCAGGACGTTTTGTAAAAAAAGGATCTTCTTTTAGAGCATCCGAAAGGTTAAAAGACTTTAAACTACCTCGAAGCATTTTTCTCCGTTGGTTAAAAGCGGTTTTTACTACTCTAAAGAATAATTTTTCATCAACAGGCAACGAAAAATCTTTTTTTCTTGTCAATCTAATTACGCCAGAATCTACTTTTGGTGGCGGATTAAAAACAGTTGGCGGTACAGTAAATAAATACTCTACATCAAAAAAAGCTTGGGTTAAGACCGATAAAATTCCATACACTTTGCTTCCTTCTTTTTCGGCAATTCTTTTCGCAACTTCTTTTTGAAACATACCTGCAAATTCAGGAACGTATTGTCTGTTTTCTATTGCTTTAAAAACAATTTGGGTAGAAATATTGTACGGAAAATTACCAATAATTGCTACTTGTTCTTGTTTAAAAATAGTTGAAAGGTCTTTTTTAAGAAAATCGCCTTCAATAATATTCATTTTTTCTGATGAGGTATCGAGTTTTAGATGTTCTATAGGAAATGTATCGTGTAAATAGGCAACCGATTCTCGGTCGAGTTCCATCACCGTAACTTTTGGTTTTTTTTGCAACAAATATTTGGTTAAAACCCCCATTCCAGGACCAATTTCTAAGACGTGGTTGTAATTTTTTCCTACCAAGGCATCTGCTATTTTTTTAGCGATGTTTTCATCAGTTAAAAAATGTTGACCTAAATGTTTTTTAGCTTTAACGCTCATAAATATTTATTGTAAATAAGTGCTCAAAGATACGATTTATAGCTGTTTATGTTAAATTTTCACAACTATCCGAAAGTTTCAATTTTAAAATAGCTATAAATCGTATCTTTGAGCACTTATTTACAATAAATATTTATGAGCGTTAAAGCTAAAAAACATTTAGGTCAACATTT
>CAMZMA010000026.1 GCA_947311815.1 uncultured Flavobacteriaceae bacterium | reverse complement strand
TTTCACCTGCTAGAGTTTTTCACCTAAATTGGTGAAAATAATTGAAATAGAAAAGTCTTGTAGGTGTTATTTTTACAGGACTTTCTGTTTCTTCTGACTTTAGACTTGCGGAGTTAAGGAAATATAGGATTAGTCTATTTTTTTGTATTCAAAGGAGAAATTATAAAAACAAACGACACGAGATCAGAAATTTTATTATCGGTTGATAATAAAGATTTTGCTTTAGCAGAAATGAGAGTTTTTTTAGAGAGCGTTAGAGGAATTCAAGAAGGTATTTTAAATAAAAACCCTTCAATTATAATTACTTCAGGTAAAAAGTCTGGAGGTTCGGTAATTGAACACGCGCCTAAAGGAATGATGAAATCACTACCAATAGGTTTTAAAAAACTAGGATTTTCTACACATGATTTATTTGATAAAATAGCCAAAGATGCTTCTGAAAATTTTAATGTAAATCATACACAAAAACAACTAAATTCTTTGTTAGGAAATTGTGTTGCTTGCCACAGCATGTATAAAATTGGACTAAAATAATTATTGCCCTAACGTATTAAATCTTGATTAATTACCTTCTCTTTAAATATATAAACCTAGCAACAAATACTAATTTTATGAAAAACGAATAGATTTAGACGGCAAAATTTTCGTAATAATTACCGATGGAATAATCAGCATTAAAAAACAAAGAATTAACGTCCCTAAATTAAGCAACAAAATAGCCGTAAAACTTATGTGTACAGGAACTTTTGCTACATAGTACGTTGCTGGATTCAGCGTAATAACACCAAAATTATGTTGAATAAAAAGTAGTACTAATCCGATGAGATTTCCCCAAAAAAGTCCTTTTAAAATTAAATACGATGCGTTGTACAAAAATATTTTTCTGATACCCCAATTGTTGCTTCCTAAAGATTTTAAAATTCCAATCATTTGTACACGCTCTAAAATAAGTACCAACAAAGCGGTTATCATATTAATGCCCGCAATTAAAATCATAATCGCAATGATAAATTGTACATTATTATCAAACAAATCAATCCACTCAAACACGGCAGGATACGTTTCTTTTATCGTTGTACTATTTAAGGTTGGCGGAATGCTCTTGTAAATTTGGTTTCCAATCACATCAATCTCATCAAAATTATCTATCAGCACCTCAAAACCACCAATTTCATTTTCTTTCCATTTATTTAATCGTTGTACTTCTCTAATATCGCCAATAAGTACGCTTCCATCAAATTGTAAAAAACCGGTATCATACACGCCAACAATAACATGTTTTCGTCCTTTTGGTAGTTTCTTTTTTCCTGTATTTTGAAAAAGCGTAAAAATAGTATCGCCTAAAGAAAAATGCAAGCGATTCATCATGGTTTGTGACATCAAAATCTCTCTATTTCTTTGCTGATTAAAATTAGGCAAACGCCCTTTGGTAATATATTCTTCAAAATACAACCAATCATAATCAGACGAAACACCTTTAAAAACAATCCCTTCAAAATCGGTCGGAGTTCTTATAACACCTGCTTTGTTGGCATAAATTTGCACGTTTCTAACACCATTAATAGTGACAAACTCGGGGTAAAATCCTTGGTTTTTATCAATAGAAACGGTAGAAACATCTGAGTTGTTATTATCGTAATTTGTAATTTGAATATGCCCTTTAAAACCCGCCATTTTATCTCTAATTTTCTCTTGAAAACCAGAAGCTACAGCTACCGCAATTAGCATAATAATCATCCCCAAAGAAATTGCTGTCACTGCAATTTTTATTATTGGAGAAGAAATACTATTTTTATACTCTTTGCCAGCAATAATTCGTTTGGCTATAAATAACTCGTAATTCAAACTAATGATAAAATTAAGTAAATCCAAAAGTACATATTTATTCTTGTTTTTGTTGCTGAATTTGCAATTGATTTCTTGTGCTCAAAACACACAAAAAACCACAAAAACAAAACCACACAAAACAACTATTATTAAAACAGGGGCAGAAAGTACCGAATTGTATTTGCCTCTTTTAAAAGGAAAACGTGTTGCTGTGGTAGCGAACCAAACTTCTGTAATTTTTAAAGAAATCAAGAGAAAAAATACAGAAAACAGCGCTTTTTCTCATGTAGTTGATAGCCTACTAGCTTTACAGGTAAATGTTGTAAAAGTGTTTGCGCCAGAACATGGTTTTAGAGGGAAAGCAGATGCTGGCGAGCATGTACATGATGGCGTTGATACCAAAACAGGACTCACAATTACTTCTTTGTACGGAAAAAACAGAAAACCGCATCCTGAGCAATTAAAAAATATTGATGTTGTAGTGTTTGATATTCAAGATGTAGGTGTTCGTTTTTATACCTACATTTCTACATTGGCATATTTGATGGAAGCTTGTGCCGAAGCAAATATTCCTGTCATTGTATTAGACAGACCCAACCCAAATGGACATTATATTGATGGTCCAGTATTAGAAAAAGCGTTTAAAAGTTTTGTGGGTATGCACAAAGTACCTATTGTTTATGGAATGACCATTGGCGAATACGGCACCATGATAAACGGCGAAAAATGGTTGGCAAACAACATAAAATGCGACTTAACTGTAATTCCGCTTAAAAATTACACCCACAAAAGCGAATATGATTTACCTATAAAACCATCGCCTAATTTACCCAACGCACAATCTATTAATTTATACCCAAGTTTGTGTTTGTTTGAAGGAACAAACGTAAGTATTGGGCGTGGTACAGAAATGCAATTTCAAATTGTAGGAAGTCCTTTTCATCAATTAAAAAGACATTCTTTTAGCTTTACACCACACCCGAATTTTGGCAGTAAATATCCAAAACATAAAGACAAAATTTGCTATGGATACGATGTAAGAAATCACCAAAAACTGTCTAAAATCGAATTAAAATGGCTCATTGATTTTTATACGGCACATAAAAATCACTCGAAAGAAAAAACTTTTTTTAATAAATTCTTTGTAAAATTATCAGGAACAGACAAGTTACAACAACAAATTAAAAACGGAGTTTCTGAAAAAGACATTAGAAAATCATGGGAAAAAGAGTTGATTGATTTTAAAAAAATAAGAGCGAAATATTTGATGTATGAATAGTTAAATAGAAATCAAATTATTTGTACTTAAATCTTCCTAGATTTTAACAACCATAATTTTGAATCTTTAAATTTTGCTAGCTCTACATACCATTTTTTGGCATTTTCTTTATCTTTTAACTTATTATACGAACAAAAGTGTAAAAAATCATATAGAGGCTTATTATCTGTTTCTATTTTATCCTTTTTAAAATCTTTATCTAAAGACTTTAAAACTTTATCATATTTCCCTTTTATAAGATTTTTGTATATGTATAATAACTGAATACGTTGTTCTTTTTTGTGTTTATTTCCTTCTTTTTTAAAAAGCTTTTTTGTTTGTTTCAAATAACTATCCGCTATTTTTAAAAAACTACCTCTTAATTTTTTATCAACAAACACACTATAATCAAAATATTTTTCTGTCAATTGTAAAGCATTATCGCCAGAGTGTTTTTTAAAATAAGCAAACAACTCTTTTTGTAAAAATTTGGTTGACAAATTGTTATACTTTTTTAAAATCCTCATCATTTTATTTTTATCCTTATAACCTACACTTTGAAAAATTACTTCGCCATTTGGTTCAACAATAAAAATATTAGGAATAGAACGCACAGAATATTTATTTGATATTGACCTTTCTACATCAATATCTATTTTTACAGACACAAAATTATTCATCAATTTTTTCACTTCTTCTTGGCTCCATGTATTCGCATCCATTGCCTTACAAGGACCACACCAAGAAGCTGTAAAATCTAATAATAGTAACTTATTAGTAGCCAATGCTAATTTTTGAGCATCAGAAAAGGAATACATAAACTGTGCTTTCGCAAAGAATGAACTTACTAAAAAAAGGACTAAAAGGAACGAAGTTTTTTTCATAATTATTTGTTTTTAATTCAAAAATAGTGTTTTTTATTGAACTTTACAACGGCAATCGTTCTTTCAATTTCTCTACAATACGATAAGCTGCAGGACAAATTGCGGTGTTTTTAATGGTTAAATCGGTAATTTGTATAAATTTTCTTCGATTGGTATGCGGATATTCTGAACACGCTTTAGGGCGAACATCATAAATAAAACACGTATTATCTTGTTCGTCAAAGAAAGTACAAGGGGCCGATTTTAACACATAAAAATCATCAGAATCTCGCTCTAAATACTGCTCCATAAAATTACGGACTTTCATTTTTAAATGTTTTGCAATACGTTCAATATCGCGTTCTGTAAAAATAGGACTGGTCGTTTTACAACAATTACCACAAGTTAAACAATCGGTTTTTGCAAACTCATCATCGTGTAATTCTTGCATCAATAAATCCAATCGTTTAGGAGTGCGTTTTTTTAGTTTTGCAAAATACTTTTTGTTTTCTTTTAAGGCTTCTTTGGCAAGTTTTGGTAATTCTGAAAGTCGTTTTTCCATACTACAAAAGTATCAAAAATACAAAGAGTAAAATCAAAATAATTGCGTAATTTTGTGCTTCAATTTTTTAAACGCAATGAACATACAATCTGTCATCACCACAAAGGTAAAAGAAGCTTTTAAGAGCTTGTACAATATAGAAATACCCACTGTAGAATTTCAAGCAACTCGCAAAGAATTTGAAGGAGATATTACCGTAGTTGTTTTCCCTATGTTGCGTTACAAAAAAGGAAATCCTGTACAAATTGGGACAGATTTAGGTACCTATTTAGTAAAAAATGTTACAGAAATCACCAATTTTAATGTGGTAAAAGGTTTTTTAAATCTGGTGATTGATGATGCTTTTTACACCCAATTATTTCAAGAAATTTACACAAATACTAGCTACGGATTTACATCGCCTACGGCAGATGAAAAATCTGTAATGGTAGAATATTCATCGCCAAACACCAACAAACCGCTACATTTAGGACATGTTCGTAATAATTTATTAGGATATTCGGTAGCAGAAATCTTAAAAGCATCGGGTAAAAAAGTAATTAAAACCCAAATTATTAATGATCGAGGAATCCATATTTGTAAGTCGATGTTGGCTTGGAAAAAATACGGAAACGGAGAAACACCCACATCAACAGGTTTAAAAGGCGATAAATTGGTGGGTAATTATTATGTGAAATTTGACCAAGAATATAAAAAAGAAATCGCCAACTTAGTTGTATCTGGTATTTCTGAAGAAGACGCTAAAAAACAAGCCCCACTTCTACTCGAAGCACAACAAATGCTATTACAATGGGAAGCTGGTGATAAAGAAATTGTTACGCTTTGGAAAACCATGAATCAATGGGTGTATGACGGATTTGAAGTTACCTACAAAAATATGGGCGTTGATTTTGACACCTTGTATTTTGAAAGCAACACTTATTTATTAGGAAAGGATGTTGTAGCAGAAGGCATCAAAAAAGGCGTGTTTTATAAAAAAGAAGACGGTTCGGTTTGGTGCGATTTAACAGACGAAGGTTTGGACGAAAAAATTGTACTCCGTTCTGATGGAACTGCGGTATATATGACGCAAGATATTGGTACAGCCATACAACGAGCAAAAGATTTTACCAATGTTGGCGGTATGGTGTATACGGTTGGTAACGAGCAAGATTATCATTTTAAAGTACTGTTTTTAATCCTTAAAAAATTAGGATACGATTGGGCTTCTCAGCTCTATCATTTAAGTTACGGAATGGTAGATTTACCTTCTGGAAAAATGAAATCGAGAGAAGGCACTGTGGTTGATGCTGATGATTTAATGGATGAAATGAGTGCTACTGCCAAAGCCATATCGCAAGAATTGGGTAAATTAGAAGGATATTCTAACGATGAAAAAGAAACCTTGTATAAAATAATTGGTTTAGGTGCTTTAAAATATTTTATCTTAAAAGTAGATCCTAAAAAACGTATTTTGTTTGATCCAAAAGCTTCGGTAGACTTTCAAGGAAACACAGGTCCTTTTATTCAATATACCTTTGCTAGAATTCAATCTATTTTACGAAAAGCAACGTTTGATTATAGTGCACAAGTAAGTACAGATTTACATCCGAAGGAAAAAGAATTAATCAAGCAATTAGAATTATATCCTGAAATTATACAACAAGCAGCTGGTAATTATTCGCCCGCAGTTATTGCCAATTACACGTATGATTTGGTAAAAGAATTCAACTCTTTTTACCAAAATGTACATATTTTAGGCGAAGAAAACATCGATAAGAAAATTTTGAGAGTACAATTGTCTAAAAAAGTGGCAGACACCATAAAATCTGCATTTAGTTTATTAGGGATTCAAGTTCCTGAGAGAATGTGATTTCGACTACGCTCAATCACCAAAACGACTACGCTCAATCACCAAAACGACTACGCTCAATCACCAAAACAACTATGCTCAATCACCGAAACGACTACAAATTTACAAAACAAAATTATTGATAGAGAGAAGATTTGAATGATGTAAACACCTACTGAACTCAATATTCTTAAATTCATTTCCTATTTTTAGGTCGAATTACAAAAATAATTCAGTTTTTTTACTGCACTTTTAATTTTTGTCCCACAAAAATAGTATTTGATTGTAAATTATTTAATGCTTTTAATTTTTGTACAGAAATATGGTTTTTTAAAGCAATTCTATACAATGTTTCATTGGGTTTTACTTTGTGATATTTAAAAGGAACAATTAGCTTTTTAGAATCATTTATCGTTTTTTTATTTATTTTTTTTAACCCCACAACAATTTCTTGTCCAACATATAAATGGTCATTTGCGTTAGCATTGTTGTATTTGTAAATATCTTGAATACTAATTTTGTATTTTCGAGCAATTTTATACAAGGTTTCTCCTTTTTGCACAAAATGAGTGATAAACGGATTGTATTCTGCTTCTTCTTTTTTCGCTATTTTTTTTGTTGCTTTGGCTTTAGGAAGCGTGTAAGATACTTCGCCAGTAACCAAGTTCATATACGCCGTTTGCCCATCTAACGTTATTTTGTCATATCCTTCAGCAATTTGAGTGTTTTGTGCATGTATTTGAATCGATAAAAGAACAGCACAAGTAAAAAGAAGTATTTTTGAATCTATCATAATGATTATTTGATGCAATTTATCAATTCTAAAACAAATACAAAATCAATTTTATTATTTTTTATTATTCAAACAAAGCCACCAAAAATTCTGCTACACAAGCTGGTTTTTCTTGCCCTTTAATTTCTATTGTACAAGAAACGGTTACTTTTACGCCATTTTCGCCTAAAGGTTCAATACTTTTTACGCTACTAATCATTCGTAATTGACTATTTACAAGAACAGGATTTGGAAAACGGACTTTATTCAATCCGTAATTTAAGCCCATTTTTATACTTTTTACTTCAAAAGCATTTTCTAGCATTTTAGAAATCATAGAAACCGACATAAATCCGTGAGCAACAGTACATTTAAAAGGCGATTCTTTTGCAGCACGTTCTTCATCAATATGAATCCATTGTTTATCGCCTGTGGCATTGGCAAAATCGGTAATCATTTGTTGTGTAATGGTGTACCACTCGCCTATTGGCAATTCTTTTCCTGCTATTGATTTGAATTCGGCTAAATTTTTAAACTGTAATTTTTTCATGTTTTTTTCATTTTTGTCCGATTAAAAGTTATATCAACTTTAAAAAGATGTGTTTAACAAGATATTGAGATTTTTTTAAATAGATTCCTTATTTTTCTATTTTCTTAATTTTATGATTCTATCAAAAAAAATAATTTATCAAATAGTTACAATCAAGTCTTTTGTCTTTTGTCTAATAGTGAAACGGTCTTACATCTTGTCGATTAACATTCATAATTGCCTTATTTTGTAAATAAATCATCTTTAATTTTTGGCAATTGCAAATGATATTTAACAGCAATTAATCTAATAATTACCACGACTAAAATAGTAGTTATAAATTGAATATTTTCTGACAATCCTAAATAATACGTTCCTAAATATACACTTCCGCCTGCTAAACAAGCTGATGCATAAATTTCTTTTTTAAAAATTAGCGGTACATCATTGGTTAAAATATCTCTAATAACACCGCCCATTACGGCAGAAATCATCCCCATAATTAAGGCTACAAACGGGTGTAAACCAATTAATAATGATTTTTGTGTTCCTAATAAAGTAAAAACGCCAATTCCGATGGTGTCAAACAAAAACATTGTTTTACTTAAAGGTGCAATTTTACTTTTAAAAAGAAAGGTAAAAATTACTGCTGCAAAAATGGTCCAAACATAATTTAAATCTCCAATCCAATTTATGGGATGCGCATTAATTAATACATCTCTAAGCATTCCGCCTCCTACTGCAGTTGCAAAAGCAATGATAATAACACCAAATAAATCAAACTCTTTTTTAGACGCTACCAAAGCGCCACTTATTGCAAAAGCGAACGTACCGAGTATGTCTAAAAAGTAAATTACATTCATTTAAAAAAAGCTTTATGAATATGTTTTAATAAATCTTTTACATGGGTATAATTAATGGTTGTTTTTGAACAACCTGCTGCTGTTGTTGAATATGCTGCTTCATTTTTCTTTAGATAAATGACAGGCGTTTTAGTTGCGTATGCATATCCTATTTCTATCCCTACTCCTATTGATTTTGTTGACAACTCAGCAATTAACACATCGCAACTATCAATTTCTTTAAAAGCCGCTTGCATCATTTTTTTTTCTTGATTGTCGGTAAAATTGTACACATCAACAAAAACCATGAGTTCTATATTTTTTTTAGAAAAAAAATCGGTTAAAGCTATTATTTCTTTATCAAATAATTTTCTATTGACATAACTGATGGCAAAATAAATCTTTTTCAATGGATATAATGATTAAGAAACCTCTGTAAATTTAATGTTTAATTCTTTTTGAATTTGATGAATTCTTTCTACTTCATACGGCAATACAAATGCCATAGAAATACCACGTTTTCCTGCTCGGGCAGTTCTTCCGCTTCTGTGCGTATAATATTCTAACTGCTCTGGTAATTGATGATGAATGACAAAGGCTAAATTGCTTACATCTATTCCGCGTGCAGAAACATCGGTAGAAATTAAATACTGGATGCTTTCATTTTTAAAAGCACGCATTACTTTATCTCGCTCTTTTTGTTGCATATCGCCTTCTAATGCACCTACTGAGAATCCGTCTTCTTTTAATTGATGTGCTAAATTTTGTGTTCCTGCTTTGGTTCTGCAAAAAATAATACCTCTTTCGGCATTTCGTTTTTCTAAGAAATCGATAATCGCATCGGTTTTTTCTTTAATCGTCGTCTTTATATATTGATGACTAATATTGGCGTTTACCAAGAAATTTCTATTAATCTCTACTCTTTTTGCTGATGAAGACATATAGGTTTTAATAATTTTCTGAATTTCATCAGGCATTGTTGCCGAAAACAACCAAGTATTTCTATTTCCTGAGGTATATTTTAAAATCCTATTCAAATCGAGCTTAAAACCCATGCTTAACATTTCATCAGCTTCATCTAACACCAACATTTTTATTTCTTTTAGATTTACTTCGCCTCTTTCAATCAAATCGATTAATCTACCAGGAGTTGCTACAATTATGTGTGTGGTACGTTGTAAATTTTTAATTTGACGATCAATTTTTTCTCCTCCATACACAGCTTCAACAAAAATTTTATCATCAACATATTTTGTAAATTTAAAGAGTTGTTTTTTAATTTGTTGCACCAATTCTCTTGTTGGCGATAAAATTAAGGCTTGTACCGCTTTATTATTTGCATCAATTTTATGCAAAATAGGCAAGCCAAAAGCGGCTGTTTTCCCTGTACCTGTTTGTGCTAAACCTACAAAATCGGTATTGGTTTTTAACAGAATAGGAATGGCTTTTTCTTGAATTTCGGTAGGTGTTTTAATGCCTAATTCTTTAATTCCTTGTATGTATTCTTTGGCAACGCCTAAGTCTTTAAATGTGCTCATAACTTTGTATAATGAAGTTGCAAAGTTACGGTTATTTCTAGGACGGATTCAGTATTTTTAAAACACTTTCGGTAATACGCAAAGGACGATACGTTTTTGCATCTAACATACACCAAGTAGTTTGTGCTTTAGCAAGCAAAACATTGTTTTTTAAAATTTCTACATGTCGGATAGATTTTAAACCACTACTCTCTCCTACCCAAGTTTTCAGCGTAATTTCGTCTCCTAAAACTGCCGATTTAAGGTAATCTATTTCATGACGAATAACCACCCAAATATAAGTTTGTTCGGGTTGATTTTCAACCAATTTTTGCCAATGTTTCCCTGCAATATCTTGAATCCATTGTACATAAACCACATTATTTACATGGTTTAAATTATCTATTTCTTGGGCGGTAACGGTATGTTTTAGTATAAATGGTTGCATTAAAAAATAAGATGTATGTTTAGTGTAAATGTATTTGAAATGGCTTTGTTTCCGATGGCTGCAAAAAATCCCGAACTGTATTTTATATCGAATTCATCTCTTTTAATGGTCATTTTTCCTGTTGCTGTATGTGCTGAAACGGTTAAAATAAATGTATTGATATTTGTGTGTTTTTTAATGGTAAGATTACCTGTAACCTTGTAAGTATTGTTTTGCAAAGGAACAATTGTAGCAATTTTAAATGTTGCTGTAGGGTGTTTTTTTACTCCAAAAAAAGAGACTGCTTTTAAGTGTTTTTCTAATTTGACTTTCTTTTTATTTTTTAAATCGGTACAATTTATGGTATTCATGTCTATGGCAAAATCTCCGCCAGTAATTCTATTATTTTCAAACAAAAAATAACCCGATTTTAATTGAATTGCTCCTATATGAGAACTCCCAATTACCTTACTTCCTTTCCATTGAATAGTGCTTTTTTTGGTGTCAATATTTTTTATTTCTGCTGATGAGAAACTTAAATACACAACACTAATAAAAGCTAAAAGGATGCTTTTTTTCATTTTATAAAATTGATTCGCCATTTAGATTTGTTGTTAATACATCGCTCATTAAATTAAAAAACGGACGTAATGCTTTGTAAGAAGCGTCTACTTCTTGTAAAAAATTATCGGATAATACTTCTTTATCTGTAAATTTTCTAACGGCTATAAATCCTTTTTTTCTAATTAAATCAATCGCTTTATGTTCTTTATCAAAACCTCTTGGGGCTGTTTTTAACTCTTCTCCTTCAAATTTCTCGCCAAAGTATTTTTGAAAATTTTTATCGGCTAAAATTTCTCTGAATTCAGTATCGTCTAATTCAATTTCTTTTCTTATTCTAAATAAATCTTCTTTGTTAGGTTCCCAAAATCCGCCTGCTAAAAAACTTTCTCCAGGTCTAATACGTAAATAATATCCGCCTCGTAAATGGGTTCCTTTTCTAGAAAAGGACGCTGCAAAATGGGGTTGGTAAGGTGTTTTGTCTTTAGAAAAACGGACATCTCTATAAATTCTGTATAATTTATAACGGTCAATAGCATCATGTTTTTCTAGACGTTCTCTAATAACAGCATGTACTTCTTTGGCATTACTTTGAGCTTTTGTAAAGGTAGTTTTAGTGGCTGCAAACCAATCTCTATTGTTGTTTTGTTTTAAATCTTTTAGATATGCCAAACTTGTTTTATGAAATTTCATGAAATTAGATAAAATTAAAACGGCAAGTTACAAAATAAAAAAGAGCCGCAATTTCTTTTAAATTGCGACTCTAAAAAAGTTGGGGAACTTAAAAATAGTTTCCTTTTTTTCTTCTTCTTATTCAATAATAATTTTAACCCCTAAAGATATAATGTGTGCAGATAAACCAGTATTTCTTTTATAATAATGATAATTAAGGTTTGCATTTTTTAATCCGAAGAAACTGGTAAATATATCAGTATATTGTAACCCCAATCCGTATTGATTGGCATTGTATTTAGACAAATCATAATCAGAAGTATAAAAAGTACTTGTTGATACATGTTGTTCATACGGCGCAAAATAATCTGCTTGTGTTTGAGTGTAATATCTAAATGATGGAAATAACGTAAATTTTTCGGCAAATTTTATGGGTAATTCTACAGTAACGGTTTGAGATGTAAGTCCCCAATCATCAAAATAATACCTTGCATACGTACGTAGCGTAATTTTTTCATTTAAATAATAATGAAAACGCATTCCGATAGGTATTTTGACTCTAGATTTTGGCAATCTCTCAATATCATCTGCCAATTGAAAAACTCCTTGATTACTGGTAGATGTATAATTACTGATATAGTTTTTTTCTCCGATATAAAAATTAGGTTTATCAGCAAAATAGACCCGTTGAATTGGGTTTGCCAACCATCCTTTTTGCAGTAAATAATCAGCAAAAATTGATATTTGAGATTTTTTACTCAAAATTTGAGAAAAACTTAATGATACAGAATAACTATTTCTTGCAGTATCATCTACTAAGTTTATATTTACAGGTTTCCAAGCAGATAAAAGGTTTTTGTTAATAGCAACACCTTGTTGGTTGTAAATATCTACACCACTAAAAAAACTGGTATTTAAATTACCACCATATAATTTAAATGTTTTTATTTCTGTTGGATACATAGGTCTCCAAGTATCTAAATACACATTGGCATCAATTCCGATTTCTGTATTTTTTTGATTGAATAATTTGGTAAAACCGATACCTCCACCAAAGGATGTATAATCAAATTCATTTGCAAAACTTACATGTGCTTTGTACAACGAATTTCTACTGTCTGATGAATGACTATAACCAACAACTCCACTTACCCAAACATCTTCTCTAGAAGCGCCAGAGGACGCTGCCCACGGAGTTCCTCTAATGGTTCCTGTAACACTACTTGGTGTTGATGCTCCTGAAATAATAGGCCCAACAGGTTGTTTTCCTCCAGAAGATCTATCATCATCGTCATCATTTTCTCCACCACTATTATTAGTTATTGTTTGCGGGTTGTAAAAAGGATTTAAGTTACTTGAAGAAGCAGAACTGTATGCAGAAACCGTAGCATCTATACTTAATACATCATCATCATTAATAGGAATAGAAATGGTTAAATTACCTGCGTAATCATCTAATTGCTCAGTACCAATACCTCCTGTAACGGCTGCGTTTTTACCTTGTTGCGTGTAATAACTAGACAACAAGTCTATTTCTACATTTTCTAACACTCTTTTTTTATACGTTATTTTTGGGGTCGTTTTTTTAACCAATGTGTCTTTTTTTACTTGCGAAAACAAGAGGCTTGGTATAAAAAATAGTATGTATAGTGTTTTTTTCATTTTAAATAATTCTTAATTGTTTAATTACAGCCGCAACCACCACCAGATTTTCCTCCGTTGGCACCAGATGCTCCTTCTCTATATACTTGAAATGTTGTGACAAACTTTTTAGATTTTCTGTTTACCAACGCCATATCAGGATCGTTAATGTTTACTTTTTCATATTCTTTTACTACTACGCAAGAAGAAAATGAAACCATTGCTACGATTGCAATTAGTATAAATTTAGTTTTCATTTTTATTGATATTTATGTTTTTTGAGGTGAATACTTTTCCTTTATCATCTACAACAATACATTCTATATTGGGTATTTGATTTATTCTGTTAATGCCAATTTCTTTGCCCATTACAAAAATAGATGTAGCCAAAGCATCTGCTAATTCTGCACTTGCTGCAAAAACACTAACGCTTATGATTCCGCTAGAAGGGATGCCTGTTCTTGGGTCTATAATATGTGTGTATCTTTTTCCGTTAAAAATCACATATTTTTCATAATTACCCGAAGTTACAATAGCTCCTTTTTTTAAAGGCAAAAGAGCAAAAGCTTTGTTTTTATTCATCGGGTTGGTAATGGCTACCTTCCAATAAGAACCATCGGGTTGTTTTCCCCAAGTATTCATATCGCCAGAGGCGTTAATAATACCTGCTGTTACGCCTTTATTAATTAATAATTGTTTTGCTTTGTCTGCTGCAAACCCTTTTCCGATACCACCAAAACCTATTTTCATTCCTTTTAACTTTAAAAATACGGTTTGATTTTTTTCATTTAGAATAATGTTATGATATCCTACTTTTACAACTGATTTTTTAATTTTTTCTGCGGATGGAAATGTTTTCATACTGCCATCAAATTTCCAAATTCGATCCATAGATGCGTAACTAATATCAAAAGCACCATCTGTTAATTTAGAAATAATTTTAGCTCTTTTTATTAAATTAAAAAGCTCTTTACTCACTTTTACAGGTTGCACGCCTGCGTTTCTATTTATATTTGATGTTTCTGAATTCGCATCCCAAGAAGAAATGATTTTCTCGATTCTTGAAATTTCATTCACCGCCAAATTAATATAAGTGTTTGCTTTTTGTTGATGAGTTGCCACTACTGATATATCAAACCTGCTCCCCATTAATTTTAGGGTTTTAGTATATACCTTTTGAGCATTAGCAACAAATACTGTTGATAAAAAGAGCAATAAAAAGCCGTAGTTTTTCATACTATAGAGAACTTAATAAGTTGATGTATTCTTGTGGTGTTGCTTTTTTATAACCTGTTGTTCCTAATACATTACCATCACAATCTAACACAACTACCAAAGGAAAATGCCCTTCTGGGTTGTACATTTCTGCAAGTTTACCGTTTTGAGTTGTTTGTTCTTCAGATAGTTTGTTTTTCTTTCTTCTAGGGAAATCTGCTTTTAACATGACAAAATGATCTTTTGCATAGTTTTTAAATGTGGCTGAACTCCATATTTTTTTATCTAATTTAATACAAGGTGCACACCAATCTGACCCTTGAAAAACCAAGATGATTTTTTGATTTTTAGCCGAAGCTATTTCTGTTGCTTTTTTTAAATCTGTTTGCCATTCTTGTGCTTTTGCAGTAAAAGCAAAAAGAAAAGTGATTACTGAGATATAGATTATTTTTTTCATGTTATTTATATTATTGTTTTCATATCTAAAACGAGTGTAATTTAAAATACCCTCCTTAAAAATTCAAAAAAACAACATTCTTTTGTAATTGCCTCGTTTTAGAGACCTCACAAGTTTTCTTCCTTCGGTGGATAAATTATAACCTGTGAAGTCTGAATACTAAAATACTATTTTTTATAAATTTACGAATGTTTAAAAAAATTGTCATGTACTGAATTAATTCATATCAAATGATTAAAGTACAAAAAAGAGGCTGCATGGGGGAAATACAACCTCAATTTAATGAACTAACAAACTTTATTTAATCATCGTCTTCTCCGTCTCCGTTAGCGTCTGTATCATCACCGTCACCTGTACCGTCATTGTCAGAATCTGTATCTAAATAGTCTGGTGTGCCATCTCCGTCTGCATCTCCATCTGCTGGGTTACCATTTCCATCATAATCTTCATCAGCGGTATCTACACCATCGCCATCATCATCTGTATCGTTATAATTTGGTATTCCGTCTCCATCTGAATCATCATTTGTTGGATCTCCGTCGCCATCTACAAACGATGATACAGACGGAGACGGAACACCAGATTATAATGATACAGATGATGATGGTGATGGTGTACCAACAGCTGATGAAGATTTAGATGGAAAAGGAAACCCAACAAATAAGTATTAAGATGGGCCGGGAGTGCAAAATTATAACGATCCAGATG
>CAMZMA010000025.1 GCA_947311815.1 uncultured Flavobacteriaceae bacterium | reverse complement strand
TTTTAGAACAAGTGCCCGAAATTAAAAACAACACCAAAAATCATACAAAAATTAACGGAACTATTGAGTTTAAAAATGTTTCTTTAACCTATGATGATACAGATATTACTGCTTTAAAAAATGTAAATTTTACCGTAAATAAAGGCGAAACAATTGCCGTTTTAGGAAAAACAGGATCAGGAAAATCATCTATCGTTCATTTAATTGCTCGTTTGTACGATGCAACTTCTGGAACTATTTTTATTGATAATAAGCCGATTAAAGAATGTAATTTAGACGATATAAGGCATCAAATAGGTTTTGTACCTCAAGACCCATTTTTATTTTCAGACACCATTGAAAACAATATAAAATTTGGAAAAGAAGATGCTACCGAAGAAGAAATTATTGCAGCAGCCAAAAATGCGGTAATTCATCAAAACATTATCGGTTTTAAAGATGGTTATAAAACCATTTTAGGCGAACGTGGTGTAACGCTTTCGGGCGGACAAAAACAACGTACTTCTATTGCTAGAGCGATTATTAAAAAACCTAAAATATTAATTTTTGACGATTGCTTATCTGCAGTAGATACCGAAACCGAAGAGAAAATATTATCAAACCTAGAAGCTGTATCTAAAAATAAAACCACTTTTATTATTAGTCATAGAGCATCATCAGCAAAAAATGCCGATAAAATTATTGTATTAGATGAAGGCGAAATTACGCAACAAGGTACTCATAATCAATTAATAACAGAAAAAGGCTACTACAAAGAGCTGTATGAACAACAACTTTTAGAAAAAGAAAATTAATCTTTAACATGGCTACAATAAATATTTTATTAGATTTGCTATTCTAAACGAACAATTATAATTGAATTATGGGCGAGAGAGTTGAACAAGAAGAAATATTTTCGCAAATATTAAGAGCAGGTAGAAGAACGTATTTTTTGATGTACGCGCTACCAAAGCAGACGACTATTACTTAACGGTTACCGAAAGTAAAAAATTTACACATGATGACGGTACGTTTCATTATCAAAAACACAAAATTTACTTGTACAAAGAAGATTTTGCTGATTTTAGAGAAATGCTAGAAAAAGCAACCGACTATATTTTGCAAGAAAAAGGTAGCGAAGTAATTAGCGAACGACATCAAAAAGATTTCAAAAAAGAAGAAATAACAGAAGAAAAAACCTCTACAGAAAGTTTTACTGATATTTCTTTTGATGACATTTAAGGCACTAAAAAGCCTTTTTGTTTACAATACCATTATTCCCGTATTAGTAAGCAAGTAAATTTTTAATTCAAATTAAGTTTACACACTTAAAAAAACCGTTTGCATTTTTGTAAACGGTTTTTTGTTTTTACTATCTTAGCGATTATCTCTCTGAATTTTTACTTATGAAAATCGAATTAAAATCTACTATTACTTGCCCAAAATGCCAACATCAACAAGAAGAAGAAATGCCAACCGATGCGTGTCAGTTTTTTTATGAATGCACACAATGTAAATCTATTTTAAAACCGTTAGAAGGCGATTGCTGTGTGTATTGTTCGTATGGTTCTGTGCCTTGTCCGCCAATTCAAGAAGATAAAAATGCCTGTTCTGATAGCAGATGTTGTTAGAAATCAGCGTTTTATTAGTATTGATTTCAACCCTGTCTGCCGACAGGTAAGATACGCTCAGTCAACGCATGTAGTGTTATAAAAACTTACAGTTTCTACTAAAAAACATCGAAAAAAAATTGTTAATTATTTTATTCATCGTATATTTGCGATAACAAATGAAAAGAACAGCACAAGATATAAGTTATTCTGATGACACAGCACAAACGGCACGATTTGCAAAAGCACTATCGCACCCAGTACGCTTAACCATTTTAAAGTATTTAAATAACCAAAGCTGTTGTTTTACGGGCGATTTGGTAGAAGTTTTACCGATGGCACAATCTACCATATCGCAACATTTAAAAGAGTTAAAAGAAGCTGGTTTGATACAAGGTGATGTAAATCCGCCCAGAATTAAATACTGTATTCATCAAAAAAATTGGAACAAAGCGCAAGAACTTTTTGAAGTTTTATTTAACAAAGACTTCGATAAAATTAGTTGCTGCTAATATTTTTTTGACCATAATCATCGTGAAATTACGATTAAAATAATCGCAAAATGAAAACAAACGAATTTTTAAATTTATTAGAAAACAACCCAAATAAAGAATTGGTTTTCGAATATGAAGTTGGTAAATTAATTGGCGCAAATTATCATCTTACAGAAGTAAAAAACGTAACTTTTAACACTGTAGATTGTGGTGGGAACACCAATCATTGGAAAGAAACTCAAATACAACTTTGGGAAAGCCCATCAGAAATTGGTAAAACCGATTATTTAACAACCAACAAAGCATTGTCTATATTAAATAGAGTGAATAGTATTAAGCCTTTACTTTTATCGACAGAAATAAAAGTAGAATTCGGGAATGATCATTTTCATACATCCGTATTAAAAATCGCTAATTTTTCTAAAAATGCAGAACGTTTAATCATTCAATTATTTGAAGAAAAAACCTTGTGTAAAGCTCCTGATACTCGTGTTGTAGAAGATGTTTCAGAAACAACATCATCTTGTTGTGGTACAGAAAAAACGAGTACTTGTTGCTCATAAATCAATAAAAATAAAAACTTACTAAAAATGAAAACCATAAAAATTTTAGGTACAGGATGCCCAAATTGTAAAAGAACCGAAGCCGTTGTAAAAACAGTTGCCGAAGAATTAAACCTAAACGTAACTATTGTAAAAGTAGAAGATATTGAAGATATTATGATGTATGATATTATGAGTACACCTGCTGTTGTTATTGATGAAAAAGTAGTTATTAAAGGACGCGTACCTTCTTTTGATGAAATAAAAACACTTTTAAAAGACGATGCTTGTTGTAGTGATAGCGACACTTCATGTTGCGAACCTGCGCCTAAAGAAAATAGTTCTTGTTGTGGCTCTGACAGTACCGAAAGTAGCTGTTGTTAATTTTTAAAAGATAAAAATGTTTGATTGGTTACAACATTTTACCGACTGGTTTGTTTTTGATCTTTTGCAATTAGAGGCAAAAAATCATCTTACAGAAGCCTTACATTTTTTTATTTTTGATAGTATTAAAATTTTACTGTTACTGCTATTTATCATCTTTTTAATGGGGATCGTAAACAGTTATTTTCCTATTGATAGAGTGCGTAATTATTTATCGAAAAATAAATTATACGGTTTAGAATATGTAATGGCAAGTTTGTTTGGGGTAGTCACTCCTTTTTGTTCTTGCTCTTCTGTACCCCTATTTATTGGGTTTGTAAAAGGCGGTATTCCGTTAGGTGTTACCTTTGCTTTTTTAATAACATCGCCTTTGGTAAATGAAGTTGCAATCGGTTTATTTATCGGACTTTTTGGTGTTAAAACCACACTTATTTATGTAGTTAGCGGTGTTTTATTAGGTACTATTGCAGGTATGATTCTTCAAAAATTACGATTAGAACGCTATTTAACTCCTTGGGTTCAAAAAGTGCTAGAAAATGCTCAAAAAGAACAAGACAATTATCAATCAGAAAATCAAAATTTTAAAGAACGTTTGCCTATTATTTGGCAAGAAGCGATGACAATTATCAAAGGTATTGTTCCTTACGTTATTGTTGGTATCGCCATTGGCGGATTGATGCACGGATACATTCCTGAAGGATTTTTTGAACAATATATGAGTAAAGACAATCTTTTTGCAGTACCCATTGCCACCATTATAGCAGTACCTATGTACTCAAATGCCTCAGGAATTTTACCTGTTGTACAAGTATTAGTGGCAAAAGGAATTCCGCTAGGAACTGCCATTTCTTTTATGATGGGTATTGTTGCTTTATCGTTACCAGAAGCGATGTTGCTAAAAAAAGTAATGAGCCTTCGGTTGATAGGAATTTTCTTTGGCGTAGTAACCCTTTGTATTATTATTTCTGGATATGTATTTAATCTTATTTTATAACTCTTAAAACTAAACAAATGAAACTATTAAAAACCATCAGTTTAATTGCCATCGTATTTTTGTTCTCTTGCAAAAATTCATCAACAAAAAAAGACCAAAACATGGCTATTCATAAAAAAAATCAAATTGAAGTCATCGATTTTTATGGTACTCACAGATGCGTTACCTGTAAAGCTATTGAAGCGAGTGCAAAACATACACTTGATACCTATTTTAAAGAAGCTGTTGATGCAGGAAAAATTACATTTAAAACTGTTAATGTAGATGACGATGCTAATTATGAAATGGCGAAAAAATTTGAAGCTACAGGAACAGCACTATTTTTAAACATCATAAAAAACGGTGCAGAAACAAAAATAGATTTGACCGATTTCGGATTTGAATACGGTAGAGACCAAGAAACATTTTCGATAAAATTAAAAGCTAAAATAGAAAATGAATTAAAAAACTTGTAATGGATTTATTACAAGAGCTTTTACATACCAGTAATGTCCCCATTTTATCGGCATTTATTTTGGGTATTATGACCTCTATAAGTCCGTGTCCGTTAGCTACAAACATAACAGCTACAGCTTTTATATCAAAAAATATCAGCAACAAGAAAAAAGTTTTTTTTAGCGGATTGATTTATTCTTTAGGAAGAGCTTTTAGTTATACATCTATCGGACTTGTTTTATATTTTGGAGCGAGTAAATTTGAAATTGCACGATTTTTTAATCAAAATGGCGAAAAATTTTTAGGTCCTTTGTTAGTTATCATCGGACTTATTATGTTGAATGTAATTAAGCTTAACTTTTTAGGAACATCAAATTTTCAAGAAAAATTATCAGAAAAATTTAAAGACAAAGGGCTTTTAGGCTCTTTTTTAATAGGAGTCGTTTTTTCATTAGCTTTTTGTCCGTACAGTGGTGCGTTGTATTTTGGAGTGCTAATACCCATGACAATTGCAAATAGCAACGGACTTTATTTGCCTATCATTTTTGCTTTTGGTACAGGGTTACCTGTAATTCTGTTCACCTATTTACTAGCCTTTACCGCAGGAAAAGTAGGCACATTTTATACGAAAATTACGAAAATTGAAAAAGTAATGCGACTCATTGCAGGAATCGTATTTATAATTACAGGATTGTATTATGTGGCTATTTTTACAAAAATAATCACTTAGTACAAAACCTGTTTCATTGTTACACTTTTAGCAACCGTTTCTTCCCATTCTTTTTCTGGAACACTGTCTTTTGTAATACCCCCACCCACATAAATAGTTGCCGTATTTTTAACCACTTTCATACAGCGTAAATTTACAAATAGCGAAGATTTTTTAGCTACATTAATTTCTCCTAAAAAACCCGTATAAAAACTACGCTTGTAGTTTTCATTCGTTATAATAAAAGATTTTGCAACTTCTTTTGGCAAACCACAAACCGCAGGTGTTGGATGTAATACATTGATAATAGCGTTTAAATCCTGCTGATGTAACTCGCCCGTAATCATTGTTTTAAGATGTAATAAACTACCTGCTTTTACAGTTTTAACAGCAGATTTTTGAATATTTTTAGTTACTTTTTCTAAATTATTGATGATATAATCGGTTACAAACTGCTGTTCTTGTTGCTCTTTTTCTTGCCAAACAACATTTGCTTTTTCTTGATATACTTGTGTTCCTGCCAAAGCAACTGTTGTAAAGCGATTGTTTTCTACTTGCAATAAATTTTCTGGAGTTGCTCCTAACCACAAACCAATCTTCGGATGAAACCATACATACACAAAAGCGTTTGCGTAATTTTGCAATAACTTTTTAAATATAGTTACTACATCAAAATTTGTTAGAGTTACTTCTTCTTTTCTAGATAAAACTACTTTTTCAAATTGATTTTCTTGTATTGCTTCTACACCGCTTTTTACTAAATTAATGTGATTTTTTTTTGAAGATTCAGTAACTTCATTTACAAACTGAGGTGTATTTTTAAAATCCGCATCAAAATTTTCTTCTAGTATTTTTACCTTTTCAAAAGGGAATAAAACGGAAGGCAACTTATCATCAAAAGGAGCAAAAACAAAACCAGATTCGGTGTAATTTTGTGTATAAATAAGAGCATCATTCTCTAAAAAAACACCTTTTACAGTTGTTTTATTGGGTTTTCTAAACGCTACAAAAGATTTTTTACTTTTGTAAGCAGTTGCTATTTCGGTAAAAAGACTCAATCTAATTGTTTTAAAATTTGTGATTTAATTTCTTTAAAACGAGACCAAACTAAACCATGTCCTGCCCCTTCTAAAGTAACTAATTCAAACTGATTTTTAGGAAAAACACGCTGTAAAAACAACGAATTTTTGTAGGGTACAATTCCGTCTTTATTTCCTTGAATACACAAAATTGTATTTTTAGTATCTGTCCATTTTTTATCGAAATTAGCTAAATCTTGGGCGTGTGTTAATTTTTCTTTAGATGCTTGTTTCCAAACTTTAGGCACTAACCAACGTGTTAATTTCCATCGATATAATTGCAGCATAAATGGCATTTTCTCTGCTTTACTATACACTTGTGGCGCTAATAAAATCAATTTTTTATAGGTGTTTTTTACAGATAGTACAATAGGACCGCCAAAAGAATATCCCACAATAATCGTCTTTTTTTTATCAAGATTTTTTATCATATCTTCTAACAAATCACGCTCAAAAGCGATAGATTGTTGCACCTCATTTTTATCTTTGTAATTGTATCCAATTCTATCAAAAGAAATCATATTTGCCTTCGATAACAAAGTGCTATCTGTCATGTATTTTTTAAAATCGGTAGAAGAGCCAATTGTACCATGAACAAAGACCAAAGTAGGTAAATTAACATTGTGAATCATGGTTAATTTTCGATACCGAAACCCTTTGTACTCTTGATAGGTAAGTGTAGGTTGTACTATAGCGTTTTTAAACTTTTTCAGTACTTTTTTATCAGATTTTGGAGTAGAAAAAACAACAAACGAAATGTACAAACCTACAAAAAGACTCGCCAAAACACCTCCTATAATTTTTATCATTTTATACTTTTTTCTCGTCTTCAAACTACTTGCTACAAATCACTAACTACAAATCACTAACTCCTAATTACTAGCTCCTAATTACTAGTTCCTAATTACTAGTCACTAACTACTAAAAACCTACTTCGTTAAAATAATATTGGTCAATTTTGCTATAGATATTAACCGTCCTTCTTCATCTTCTATCTTAATTTCCCATAAATGAGTGGTTCTTCCTTTGTGAATATTTCTCGCAGTTGCTGTCACCACCCCTTCTCTTTTACTACGTATATGATTGATAGATAGCTCAATACCATTAATCAAAAATTTATCTGCATCAATAAAAAAATGAGAGGCGGCACTACCCACGCTTTCTGCCAAAGCCGCAGTTGCGCCTCCGTGTAATTGTCCATAAGGCTGATGTACATGAGCATTTACTGGCATTGTTGCAGTCAAAAAACCATCACCAATATCTATATATTGTATCGATAAATGCTCCATCAACGTATTTTTACTAAAATTATTGATTGCTTTTAATATTTTATTTTTATCCATCGTTCAAGTTTTAAACAGTAAAAGTACATATATTTTATTGTATTTTTGTTGCCAAAACAAACACTATCTGTTCTATTTATTTTAAAGTTTACCACAATCATAAAAAAAAATCAAAAACACATTAATATTACGTAATATATATTTATATTTGTACGTAAACAAATTTATAATGGATAAAAAACTCACATTAAGTCTTGACGGTACAATTATCGAGAGTGCAAAAACTTACGCCAAATCGAATAATACAAGTCTTTCAAAACTAATAGAAGCGTATTTAGCGATACTTACAAAACGTAAAAAAAACGCAACAAACATAACGCCTTTAGTAGAAAGTTTGAGCGGTGTAATATCTCTTGATAAAGATTTTGATGTTAAGGATGCGTATTCTGATTATTTAATTGAAAAATACAAATGAATAGACTTCTAATTGATACTAATATTGTCATAGATCTTCTTTCGAAAAGAGAAAAATTCTATGATGAGGCTGCTGCTTTATTTTCTCGTGCAGACAAAAAAGAATTAGAATTAACAATTTCATCATTAACATTTGCCAACACGAATTACATTCTTACAAGATTAAAATCTGCAAAAGAGGCTAGAGAAATATTAAGAAAATTTAAAGTTCTTGTAGAATTATTAAATTTAGATGATAAAATAACGGAATTGGCTTTAAGTGATAACAATTTTCCTGATTTTGAGGATGGGCTTCAGTACTACTCTGCAATTGAAAATCAAATCGATGTAATTATTACGCGGAATAAAAAAGATTTTAAAAATTCGAAAATCCCTGTTTTAACTGCCAAAGAATTTTTAGCACAAAAATAACGACAGTAATCAACAACAACTAAAATAATAAACAAAAACGATAACGTACTAGATATATGTATAAAATTAGAGTAATTTTAGATGCAAAAGAAGATGTAATTAGAACCGTTTTGGTACAAAATTCTTTAAATTTAGAAGAACTACATCAAATAATTTCTAAATCCTTCGGATTTGAAGGACAAGAAATGGCATCGTTTTACAGAACAGATGATGAGTGGAATCAAGGTGAAGAAATTCCTCTTTTTGACATGTCTGATGCAGGCGAAAACTTTTGTATGGCAACTTGCTCGCTTACAGAAACATTAGCAAACGAACAAGATAAACTAATTTATGTGTATGATTTTTTAGCTCTTTGGACCTTTTATGTAGAAGTGATTGAAATTTTAGACACAAGTTCTGATGTTGTCTCAAAAACAATTTTATCGGTAGGAGAAATTCCTGAAAAAGCGCCCGAAAAAGAATTTAAAGCAGAAAATCTTGAAATCGATAATGAATTTGAAGATGATTATGACAACTATGATGATTTTGATTTTAATGAGTATTGATACTAGGTGTTAGGTGTTAGTTGTTAGTTGTTGGTTGTTGGTTGTTGGTTGTTGGTTGTTGGTTGTT